>CAJBPB010000225.1 GCA_903957365.1 uncultured Bacteroidota bacterium | reverse complement strand
TCCGTCAATAGCGCTGCTATTAACGTCAATTTTGCCTCGTCTGAAGACTTAATTCTTCAATAAACTACTCAAAAATAAAATCTAGAAAGTTTCTTAAATTATATTGATTAATATAGAGCCGAAATATTGATAATGAATGGATTATAATATTTCGACTCTTTTATTGATGCCATTTAGTTTTTGGTCTGCAATGCTTCTTTCGAAGGGGTTCCATATTTGATAAATTCATAGATGTAATATCCTATTCCGGTTGCGAACATGGTAGCGCAAACTGCCAGAACAACGAAATGCACTTCAATTTCTTTTTGAACATCCCCAAAATCCATTCCCATCTTTCTTTCAAGGTAAACCTGTGCAACACCGGCGACACCAAATGCAACCGTCATTCCAAGCATCCCGATGTTGGAAAGCCAGAAAGCCAGTAATCCGGATGTGCTATCATATAGTTTTCTGCCGGTAAGATTAGGTAATGTATAACTGATGATGGCAAAAACAATCATCCCATAAGCTCCCCAAAAGGCAAGGTGACCATGCATAGCAGTTACCAACGTTCCGTGTGTGTACATATTTACCTGAGGTAATGTATGTGCCAATCCCAATAAACCTGCACCAACAAACGAGGTGATTGCAGTTCCCAGAGTCCAGCTCAATGCGATCTTGTTCGGGTGTTTTTTTTCACCTTTACGATACATACTAACCGCAAATAATGCCATGGCCAGGAATGCCAGTGGTTCAAGTGCGGAAAAAATTCCACCGACGATCAACCAGACTTTGCCAACTCCAATGTAGTAATAATGGTGGCCTGTTCCTAAAATACCTGATATAAAAGTAAGACCTACAATTACATACAGCCATTTTTCGATTACTTCCCGGTCAACACCGGTTATTTTAATTAAAAGAAAAGCCAAGATACCACCCATGATAAGTTCCCAAACACCTTCAACCCAAAGATGTACAACCCACCAACGGAAAAATGAATCCATGGTTTGGTTGTCGAACCAAATCATGCCGGGTAAATAGAGCAAAGCGGCGAAAACCAAACCCATGGTGAGAACCAGCGAAGTTGTCGTGCGTTTTTTTCCTTTGTAGAGAGTGGCAACAATAATTCCTAAAAATGTAAGAACGTTTATAACAACCAGAAAATCCAATGGACGTGGAATTTCCAAAAATTTTCGTCCTTCCCAATAGTTGAAATGATAACCGATGATGGCAACAACACCAACCAATGCCAATGTGATCAGCTGAATATAGGCTAACTTTACATTAACAAGTTCATGTTCTGCTTCTTCAGGAATAATATAGTATGCTGCTCCCATAAAACCGGATAAGATCCAGACGACCAATAAATTGGTATGAACTGCTCTTGCCGTATTAAATGCGATGATTTCGTGCAGTCCGTCATAGCCCATATGTGCAAATGCCATGATAAAACCATAAATTATCTGTAATGTTAACAGTAGCATCGACAAAGCAAAGAACCAATAGGCTACTTTTTGTGAATTGTATTTCATAGTAAATTCTTATTTTGGGTTAATAGTTGATTTATAATCCGGTTTAGGCGGAAATCCGTTCAGATCAGTGTTGCCAATCCAAATAAAGAATGCGATCAGTTGATTTGCTTCTTCTTCATTAAAATTATAGGCAACCATTTTCCTGCCTCTTGGAGCCCATGGCTCTTTCGAGGAGAACACGGCTTTCATATAGCCTTCACCACGTCTTTCAACCACTTTGGTTAGTTCGGGGGCATAATAGGCGCCTTCACCCATGATGGAGTGGCAACCCATGCAGTTGTTGCTTTCCCATAAATGCTTACCGGCAATAACCTCTGCGGTAAGGTTTTCTTCATGGGTGCGCTTTGGGACTTCTTTCGTTAACGAAGTCCACGATAATCCAAGGAAAACGACAAACGTAATGATTGTCCCTCCCAGAAAAAACGTTCTTGCCTGACTTTTTGATAACATAAATTTTGGTTTTTGAGGTTAATACTAATTAAATAGGACAAAAATGTCCGAATTGAATTTAAAAAAATTAAATTTGAAGGTTTGAAATCGTAAAATGTTCCATTTCAATTAATTGTATAAAAGTGGTTTCTTCAAGCATGGTAGCCAGATTGTTTCGGATTGTTACATATTTGTTGTGAAGAGGGCATGGGTTTTCTGTAGAACAGGAAGATAATCCAACGATGCAACTTGTTGTTGATTCATCTCCATCAATAGCATATATTAATTGCTTAAGATTAAGTGTATGAAGCATATGATTGGTCATCTCGAACCCACCATTAGCTCCTTTTATTGAATAGATGATGGAGTTTCTAACGAGTAATTGAAGTATTTTAGCAGTGAATGCAGTGGGTGAAGTAATCGCTTCCGAAATCTCTTTCAGGTTTGATCGCCTTCCTTTCATCGATTGCTGTGCAATGAAAATTGTCGCCCTTATACCGTATTCACAAGCTTTTGAAAACATTTATTTTTTTTATTTATCAGGCAAAAATAATAATTTTTTAATTCGGACAAGTATATCCGAATTAATTTTTTTTTCAATTTAATTCGATTATTAATCGGATAATAATTCACTTAGTTTGGAGAGAATCTTGTGGCCACTAGTTTCCAGTCTTTCACGTGATTGATGTCCGCCATCAAACAAAATACATTGGCACCCCAAAGCACTGGCTACTTCTGCATCATGCAAAGTATCGCCAATGAGAAGACATTCTTTGGGATTTAAATTCATACTCTCAATTAACTCTTTACCACGATCAATTTTTCCTGCACCGTAATGATTGTCAATTCCGAAGGTCTCTTCAAAATAGCTGTTTATTTCGTATTGATTCAGTAATTTATTCAGTAATTCCTGTTCCATAGCTGATAATACAGCTTGTTTAAAACCCAATGATTGCAACTGTTTCAGAACAAAAATTGAATCAGTATGCAATCCGGCATTCACCAGTTGTTCGCGATATATATCCATGAATTGCATTGCTGGTATTTCAAAAGGTTCATTCTTAAAATCGAATCCAGCTTTTTGGTAATAGTCTTTCACCGGAAAAGTGAAAATCTGAAGGTAAGTTTTTACATCTATCAATGGCCTGTTCCGGTCTGATAAGAGTAAATTGATTGCACCTACACAAACTGAAACATCATTGAGTAAAGTACCATTCCAATCCCAGATAATCAGATTAATATTATCTAAGTACATTATTTACAATGCTTTGTGTAATCATTCATATTTGGTTTTCCAAGTTCTTCTGCTTTCAGAAAATAGAAACAGGCTGATTCACGATCCGCATTCTGTTCAAAAATTAATCCGAGATTAAAATATGAACTTGCATATTCAGGATTAATTTCAATCGCCTTTTTATAGTATTCGATGGCTTGTTTGTGTTTTCCTAAATTGGCATAAGAAGCAGCCAGATAATGATATGCCTCAAAACTTTCAGGGTCAGTCTTTATAGCAGATTCAAATTCAATAATGGCATCCTGATAACGTGATTGATATAAGATTTCGATACCCTTTTCAACTTGTCTACGGGCTTTAACTTTTGGATCTTCACAAGAAATCATCGTTAAAATCAAAATTGTAAAGAGCAGGAATTTTTTCATGGATTTTTTGAGCGAAGTTAGAAAAAGATCTTAAATAATTGTTCAATTAGGTTAAGTAGTTGTAAAATAGATAGGTTATGAAATCAGAAATACAATGGGTAAAACCTGACTTTTCCGTTTTCGTCAATCTCAAGTGTTGGCAACGGAATTTTTATGAAACTGATAATTTTCAATGTAGTCCGTAATGCCTTATTATTCGTTGAAATTCGTCTTAAGTCAATATCAGGACTCAGATAAAACTGCCGGACGCGGTCTGTCTGTGGAAGGGGTACTCCATTATATTCTAAAGGATTGCTGTTGGCGCCTGTCATCCCATCGCCACCGTAACCAACTGCCACATTAATCCATTTGGGAAAGTTTGAATCATCAGGTAAAAAGGATTGTATATTGGCCGAAAGCCAATAAGTTGCTCCATTATAATCTTTTATCGTGCTTTGGATATAATTTTTGCCAAGCAGGTCGGGACGATAATATGAATAATCAGTGGAGTGAAACGAATATTTGAGTGAAAGACGTTGTTCTTTCCATAATAATTGCTGGGAAACAAACAAAGAAGAACCAAGAAAATTGGCGACTAAATCGCCTGAAGAGGCTCCCCATCCTGTCGAAAAACCATCCATTATTTCGATTATGGATAATCCTGCAAATCCAAAAATTCCAGCATAAATTGTCGATTTAGTGTTGTTTAAACCTGCCCATGTGAATGCATCGTAACCATACATTCCCATCTGATAAGCGGTTGTCGCGTGTCCGATTTTATCTATCTGGAGCCATTCGCCATTGTCATTGATAAAATGGAAACTGCTTTGTGGGTAGTCTTTGTACCAAACAAAATATAGACCAGTCGCAAATCCCAAACAAATAGTTGATCCGGTGATTACTACGGTATTCAGTTTTTTTTTGTCAACAGTATTTTTAAAACTGGTATCAGCATTTTTCTGACCAAATACTGGAAAAAGAGATATGATAAGTAAAAAGATAAAAATTAAACTTCGTAAATCAATGATTCTGAACATTATCATGAATATGTTTTGACAATATGCCTCACTTCATTAATTATTGTATCTAGTTTCTCTTTGCTCCTGGCTTCAGCAATAAATCGCAGATAGGGTTCGGTATTTGAAGGACGAATATTCAGCCAGAAATCCTGGTAATCAAGCCTGTAACCATCGAAATCCATAAAGGATTCGGGTTTCTGCTGTTCTGAAAAATGTGATTTGATAGCGTCCATGACTTCCTGTTTTCGTTCAATTTTGAAATTGATCTCGCCGGAATTGTGATAGTCTGAAATACGCTGAATTAATTCAGAAAATTTGAAACCTTCTTTTTTAAATTTTGCCAACAAGCCTAGTACGATTAATGCGGCCAACATACCGGAATCTGAATAATAAAACTCCCTGAAATAATAATGACCAGCCAGTTCTCCGCCGAAAAGTCCATCTATTTCACGTAGTTTTCCTGCTCCGTATGCACGGCCAACGCGCCATGTTTTAACATTTGCGCCAAATTGTTTAAGGTATTCCCCTACCGCGCGAGAGCTTCGTATGTCTTGCAATACCTCACCTTTTAGTTTTTTTTCTTCAAAAAAGTAATGTCCCATCAATGCGATAATCAGGTCAGGTGAAACAAATTTCCCGTTTTCGTCAATTAACATTACACGATCAGCGTCACCATCAAAAATTACTCCGACATCACAATGGTTTTTCAGTACAATTTCTTTAATTTGTCCCTGGTTTTCCGGTTCCAAAGGGTTTGGTTCATGTCCCGGGAAATTTCCGTCAGCTTCATCGTTTATATAGAAAATATCCTCACCAAATAAGGGATGGCAATACAATGAAGCCATACCATTGCTGCAATCCATGCCGATCTTCAAACCGGTAAAATCACATTTATAATCTTTTAAAAAGAGATTATAAGCAGTTTTTACATCCACTTTGCTCACAATTCCTCTTGTTGACACAACCTGAATCAGACCTGATTCAACCAGGTTTTCAATTTCATTGAGTCCGTTATCATATCCCACAGGAAGCGCATCCGAAGATGAAACTTTCAATCCATTGTGGTCTTTTGGGTTGTGGGAAGCAGTAATCATTACTGAAGCCGGATATCCAAATTTGGCTGTTGCCCAATAAATGGTTGGTGTTGTAGTTGAACCGGCATCCGCAACAGAGGCGCCACTATCCGTAATCCCTTTACATAAGGCTTCAAAAACTTCGTCTGATGATAACCTGCAATCGCGGCCAACGAGCACTAAATCTGCCTTTAATACAATTGGAAGGAAGAAACCGATGCGATAAACATCATCTGCATTGAAATCTTTATTCCAAACTCCGCGAATATCATAGGCTTTAAATGCTTTCATAATCCTTTACCGATATATTTTTTGTTTGTTGAGTGCTTGTTGAAATCTTCTTGCATTTACCAGATGTTCAGCATAAGTTCTTGCAAATGCGTGACTTCCGGAAAAATCATCTTTTGCACAGAAATAAAAATAGGCATGTTTCTGGTAGTTCAATACTGCATCGATGGCCGAAATGGTTGGAATGCAGATCGGTCCGGGAGGCAAACCTGTGTATTTGTATGTATTGTATTTTGAATCAACTTCTTTATGCACATCGAGCACCCGTTGAATAGTATAATCATTCAATGCGAATATAAGGGTTGGATCGGCCTGCAACAGCCAGTTTGATTTCAGTCGATTAATATAAACACCCGCTATTGCTGGTTTTTCACTTGTCATCGCTGTCTCGCGATCGATTATGGATGCCAATGTTGAAACTTCCACCGGGCTTAACTGTATTGCTTTCGCCTTTGTTTTGCGCAAATCATTCCAGAAATTATTGTATTCCTTCGCCATTCGTGAAACAAAACCTTCCGCATTCGTTGTCCAATAAAATTCGTACGTGTTGGGAAGAAACATGGCTGATATGGTTTCATGCCTGAAACCAAGTCTTGAAATTTGCTGGTTGTTTGTTAAAAAATCGATAATGGAGGCTGAATCGGCTTCAATTTGTTTGGAAACCCGTCCGGCCAGCTGAAAAATATCCCGAACATTATTGAAAGTCAGTTTTACAGGTGTTTGAGCGCCAGACCTCAGTAAATTAATCAACGACTGATTCGACATGCCGTTTTTAATAATATAGTGTCCTGGTTTTACCTTTTGAGGATAATTTTTTTGATTTGCCAGCCAGATAAAACTTTCTTTGTCAAGGATTAATCCATTATCGAAAAGTTCCTTTTTAACATCTGTAAAACTAGCGTTTGATCTGATGAAAATAGAATAATTTTGTTTTTTTGGTGTTTTTACATTGGGTTCAAAAATGATAGAATACAAAAAATATCCAATTATTATTGAGGCAGTTATGATGACAAAGAATCCCAGAACAAGAATTTTATGGATAAAACCCTTTTTTGGAAGTTTCTTTTTATCTGACGGTTCAGTATGCTTTTTTTTCATTAAAATTAAACGTAATGTTTTGGGTTAATCAATTGAAAATGAAGTTGATCTATCCATTTTCCATCTTGTAGTAACCAATCTTTTCTCGTGCCGGATAAAGAATAGCCACGTTTCGAAAAAAGTAAAATGCTTTGTGTATTGTTTGCTGCAATGAAACAATAAAGCTGATGCAATTCCAGAAAAGTAAAACAATATTGTTCAAGTAATTTTAATGCTTCTTCTGCAAAACCTTTGTTTCGATGTGCCTGATCAATTACAATTCCAACGCCGGCTCTAAGATGATGTGGATCGAAATCATAAATATCTATCGCTCCAATTGCTACTGACTCTTTGGTTTCAATTGAATCGATCATCAACCTGATCTGCTTGCTTGTATAAATATCTTCGGAATTGAGAATAAATTGTTCAATCTGATAAAGGGAATAGGGCGAAACTGTATCACTTACATGCCAAATCTCAGTATCATTTTCCCATCTGAAAATTGTATGGGCATCTATTGGCTCAACCTGTCTCAAACTTATACGGTCAGTTTTATAAAACATTTTCTTTGCTATTTGAAATTTGTTGTGGATGAAATTCAACTTTGAATTGACTGTCTCAATTAATTATAAGTTAATATTTCCATTATATACTGATTTTACTGGTCCGGTGAGTTCAATTTCGGAAAATATATTGCCTGCCCTTTTAAAATTTACCTGCAAATTTCCACCACGGGTTATTATATTAAAATCAGTTCCATCATACCAGAGAGAAGATGCAATCGCTGAGGCTATGACGCCAGTACCGCAGGATAAGGTTTCGTCTTCAACGCCGCGTTCATAAGTGCGGATATAAATCTGATTGTCTTTCTTTTCCATGAAATTCACATTGATTCCATCAGCAGATAGTTTACTGTCATAACGTATTTTTCTGCCATTTTGAACCACATCAAAATCTGCCAAATTGTCAACAAGACATACATAATGCGGTGATCCGGTGTTAACTAAAAGAAAGGATTTGTCAATTTTCTCAATCTTAACATCTTTCATCGAAAGTTTTACTTCAAATGAATTGCCATCAGAATTCAATATAATTGCCTCATGTTCACCATCATAAGCAATGAATTTCATTTTTTGACCTGACAATCCTTCGTTATATGCGAAAGCGGCGACCGTTCTTCCTCCATTACCGCACATACTGCCTTCAAATCCGTCAGCATTGTAATACATCATTTTGAAATCGTGCGATTCAGATGGCAAAACCCGGATTAGTCCATCAGCGCCTATTCCCAGATGGCGGTTACACAGAAAGAAAATCTGTTTCTGACTTAGTATGATATTGTTTTTCATACAGTTAATCAGAATGAAATCATTCCCTGCCCCATGATATTTATGAAATAATATGTTCATAATTCCCAATCCTGACCTGCTGCTACGTGTTAATTTTTCATAATCTGATAAACTTGGTTCATAGTTTGATTAAAAACCAATGTTAATACTACAAAAGTATGATTTTTATTAAGTGGGATTTGATGTGATTTTTATACTAAAAAATCATGTGTTGCTTATTTAAGTTTAACATCAATTAACAAGTGTATGAAAACTAAATTGGGAAGAAATCGTTTAATGTATTTAATTCAATTAATAATTAATTAGTCTTTTGTCAAATAGGTAAAAATCAATTTGTTATGAAAGCAGGTTTAAAAAAAATAGGATGGATCATGGCAGGTGCTGCCATTATGCTGGGAATAGTCTGGATTGTGGAACAAAAAAACAGCGACCACAATGGCAGGTTAATTTCATTTGAGAATGCATCAGAAGTAAGTAATGATGCTAAAATTGTCAGAACTTCATTTGCTTCTGTTCCACAGAATATTGATTTTGTGGATGCAGCAGAAAGAACCGTGAATGCGGTAGTTCATATTCGTACGGAATTCTCCAGAACCGGGTATGCGTATGATGATTTTTTTGGATCCCTTCACGAATATTTTAATGGAAGTCCATACCGTGGTGGTCAGCCTGCGATGGTTGGTTTTGGATCAGGCGTAGTAATTGCGCAGGATGGATATATTGTAACAAACAATCATGTGGTCGAAGGTGCTGATAAAATTGAAGTTACTTTCAATGATAAAAGAAAGCTGATGGCTGAAATTGTCGGAACAGATCCTTCAACTGATCTGGCTTTGATCAAAGTGAGTGGTAGTGGATTTGATTTTATCATTTATGGTGATTCCGACAAGGTTAAGGTTGGTGAGTGGGTGCTGGCAGTTGGAAATCCTTTCAATCTGACTTCAACCGTAACTGCCGGAATTGTGAGTGCAAAAGCGCGTAATATAAATATTCTTGGTAGTGGATCGTCTATTGAATCTTTCATTCAGACAGATGCGGCCATCAATCGTGGAAACAGCGGTGGGGCTTTAGTTAATACTTTAGGAGAGCTTATTGGTATTAATGCAGCAATTGCTTCACAAACAGGAGGATATGAAGGCTATTCATTTGCAATACCATCGAATATTGTGCGGAAAGTAGTTGATGACCTTATTCGTTATGGCGAGCCTAAGCGTGCTTATCTGGGAGTCGAGATTCGTGAAATGACATCTGAACTGGCAGAAGAAGTTGGTCAGAAAAATATTAAAGGTGTTTATATAGCACGCACAGTTGACGGGGGAGGGGCAGCAGATGCCGGAATTAAAGAAGGTGATATTGTAACAAAAATAAACGGATATGATGTAAATTCATTGTCTCAGTTACTTGAGTCCGTTGGGCAACATCGTCCAGGTGATAAGGTTACACTGGAAGTTAAAAGAGATTCCAAAACCTACGAATTTCAGGTTATGTTGAAGAATCAGGATGGCTCAACAGAAGTTAAAAAGCGAGGTGAATCCTTTTATAATAAGGAACTCGCTGTAACACTTGAACAGATTTCATCGTCTGACAAAAGTAAATTAGGTATTAAAAATGGTTTACGGGTTGTTGCACTGAGTGAGGGTGTTTTAATGCGTGGCGGAATAAGCAAAGGGTTTATTATCATGTTAATAAATGGCCAAAATATAGATAATCAAGAAGATATGAATTCAGCATTAGAATCTAAATCGAATAAAACGATTCGAGTGCAGGGAATGTATCCGAATGGAATGAAAATAAGTTTTGAATTTTTTAATTAATTAAACTTTTTTTTATAAATTGCGTTTCAATATGCTAGATCAAAATGAATTTTGTAAATGTTTTGGTTGAAAAAAATACTAATTAACCGGTAAAATCGGAAAAGTGGTTATAGTTTATTGATTTGGTTGTGGGTGTCAAAAGGAGTTCAGTTTAGTGTATACGGGCACATGCTTTAAATCACTCCTTGAATAACTGGTGCAACAGGTTCGAATGAACCAAATGAAGTGTTCTTTGTTAATATATTCACTTAATAAGAAACTATGAGGCAACTAAAAATTACCAAATCAATAACGAACCGTGAAACAGCGTCTTTAGACAAATATCTTCAGGATATTGGAAAAGAATCTATGATCACGGCTGACGAGGAGGTTGAACTTGCTCGTCGAATTAGAGCCGGTGATCAAAAAGCACAGGACAGATTGGTTAATGCAAATCTGCGTTTTGTTGTTTCTGTGGCTAAACAATATCAAAATCAGGGACTTAGTTTGCCTGATTTAATAAATGAAGGCAATTGTGGATTAATAAAAGCTGCGGGACGTTTTGATGAAACACGTGGATTTAAATTTATTTCCTACGCTGTGTGGTGGATCCGACAGTCAATTTTACAGGCATTGGCTGAGCAATCGCGTATTATTCGTTTACCACTAAATCAGGTGGGATCACTTAATAAAATCAAAAAAGCCTCTTCAAAACTCGAACAGGAGTTTGAAAGGCTTCCATCGGCTGATGAAATTGCTGAGAAGCTAGACGTTCCTGAGCACAAAGTTTCAGCAGCCATGCGTATCAGTACGCGGTATATTTCGGTGGATGCTCCTTTAATTTCGGATGAAGATGCAATGTTTCTGGATACGTATATTCCTGAAGAATCTGAAGATACAGACGAACCGTTGATGCGTGAATCGCTTGGTCATGAAATCCAACGTTCACTTGCATCCTTAAACGAAAAAGAGCGTGAAGTAATCAATATGTATTACGGTATCGGGATGAGTCATGGTTTGACATTGGAAGAGATAGGTGCCAAGTTTGATCTTACCCGTGAGAGGGTGCGTCAGATTAAGGAAAAAGCGATTCGTCGTTTGAAGCAAACTGCCCGTAACAGACTCTTAAAAGCGTATCTCGGACAGTAATATATATGAATAATTTGAAATGGGATTTCTTGAAAAAGAAATCCCATTTTTTTTTCGCAATCGATTGCGGAATTGTTTTATATTTGGTGAAGATTTTCCCTTTGTTTCATTTCATAGGTTTTTAATCTGATACTGTTAATTCTAACCTGATATATTTAATAGACCAATCAAATAAATAATTAATAATATGGATAAATTTGATGCTTCTCTAAAATCATGGATCGATACTGAAAAGGCAGCTGCTGAGTTAATTAACATTACAAGCCGGTTGTGGTTCGAAAAATCGATCGAATTAATCCTGTTGCGTTCTGTGCTTGTAAACCGTGGAACCGGCAAATTGCTAAATAAGCATATCCGGGCTGAGACAATATTAAAGAAACCCGTCCGTGTGCAGGATTCTCTTTTGATAGCCAAAGCGATCCTGAATGAAGATATCGCTCCTGCCCGTATAGATATCGGTCGATTAAACTCAGAATGGACTGGTGAAAAGGATGCCTATCCTTCAGTCAAAGAATTTGTTCTGGATAAATTAAAAGCATTTATTCATGCAGAACCACGCAGTGTGAAAACACAGGATGTAGTGCTGTATGGTTTTGGCCGGATTGGCAGATTATTAGCACGTGAATTGACCCTTTTTGCGGGTAATGGCTCTCATCTTCGGCTTCGTGCCATTGTAACACGTTCTGACAGTGATGAGGATATCAAAAAACGTATATCCTTGTTCCGGAAAGATTCGGTGCATGGGCCATTCAACGGTGTTGCCAATGAAGATTATGAAAACAAAGCTATGGTAGTGAATGGTCAGATTGTAAAGTTTTTGGCGGCAAATAACCCGGAAGATATTGATTATGAATCCCATGGAATTTTTAATGCATTACTGATTGATAATACTGGTGTAGTGCGGGACCGTGAAGCTTTAAGCCGGCATTTGAAAGCAAAAGGAATTTCAAAAGTTTTGTTGACTGCCCCAGGCAAAGGAGATATTCCAAATATCGTGTATGGTGTAAATCAAAATAAAGTGGATATTGACAATGAGACGATTTTCTCAGCCGCTTCCTGCACTACAAATGCCATTGTTCCGGCACTTGAAGTAATTGAAAAGACTTATGGTATCAAAAAAGGTCATATCGAAACGATTCACGCCTACACCAACGACCAGAACCTTTTAGATAACTACCACAAGAAAACCCGACGTGGCCGGTCAGCTCCTTTGAATATGGTAATAACCGAGACAGGTGCCGGTTCAGCTGCTTCAAAAGCAATTCCGTCACTTAAAGGAAAACTTACATCTAATGCCGTGAGAGTGCCTGTTCCAAATGTTTCTTTAGCTATATTGACATTGGAAGTTAATAAACAGGTTACTATTGAGGAGGTGAATAATTTGTTTCTCGACGCATCATTGAAAGGGACACTTATCGAACAGATCCGTTATAGTAATTCTACCGAATTCGTAAGTTCAGATGGTAATGGTGATTCTTGCCCATGTATCTTCGATAGCCCGGCTACTAATGTTTCCGCTGATGGGCAGACTGTTATTCTTTATCTATGGTATGATAATGAATTCGGTTACAGCAGTCAGGTTATCCGTCTGGCACGGCATATTGGAAAAGTGAAAAGTTACCGTTATTATTAAACATTAGATAAAATGTCTTTTTTTTCTGCATGAATATTAACCAATATTCATGCAGTTTTTATTATGTTACATTTGAAACATTGTGATGCTGTAAGTTTACTAAATAAATGAATATCAAATTGTCGATTGTTTATTTCTTTTTATAACTTATTTCTAATTTAAACACAACCAACTGTTTTTTTGGTCGTTTAAACTCCTAAATTTGCCCGCTGAATCTATCACTACATGATGAAAACGGCAAAGTATATTTTTGTAACCGGTGGCGTTACTTCCTCCCTGGGAAAGGGAATCATTTCTGCATCTTTAGCAAAGCTTTTACAAGGTCGCGGATTCAGTGTAACTATCCAGAAACTTGATCCTTATATCAATGTTGACCCCGGAACCCTCAATCCTTATGAGCATGGTGAATGCTATGTTACTGAAGATGGAGCCGAAACAGATCTGGATTTGGGTCATTACGAACGGTTTTCAAATACACCAACATCCCAGGCAAACAATGTTACTACAGGCCGAATCTATCAGCATGTTATTGATATGGAGCGGAAAGGTGAATATTTAGGAACAACTGTACAGGTGATTCCTCATATCACTGATGAGATAAAGAGAAGGATTTCTTTGTTAGGACAAACTGGGAATTTTGATTTTGTTATCACGGAAATTGGTGGAACAGTTGGTGATATTGAATCGTTTCCTTTTGTAGAAGCAATCAGGCAGATGCGCTGGGAAATGGGGCAGAATTGTGCCGTAATCCATCTTACATTGGTTCCGTATCTTGCTGCAGCCGGTGAGTTGAAAACCAAGCCAACCCAGCATTCAGTAAAAACTATGCTTGAACAGGGAGTTCAGCCTGACATAATTGTTTGCAGGACCGAACGACATCTGAGTGAAAACATCAGAACAAAAATTGCCCAGTTTTGTAATGTTGAACCAATGTCTGTTATTGAAAGTATTGATGCTGAATCAATTTACGATGTGCCACTGTTGATGTTGGAAGAAAGGCTTGATATTGAGGTGCTTAAAAAAACCAATACACCCATACCCGATACAATAGATATAAGTAAATGGGAGAATTTTCTGTTTCGTCTGAAAAATCCAAAATCAGAGGTAACAGTAGGTTTGGTTGGGAAGTATGTCGAATTGAAAGATGCATATAAATCCATTACCGAATCGTTTATTCACGGTGGAGTCGCCAATGAATGTAAAGTTAAAATCAAACTCATTCACAGCGAAGAAATCAATGAAACTTCCATTGATGGCCTGCTTGGTGATGTAGACGGAATTCTTGTTGCTCCGGGATTTGGTGGTCGCGGAATTGAAGGGAAAATCCTTGCTATCGAATATGCCCGTGTGAATAAAGTTCCATTTTTTGGAATTTGTCTGGGAATGCAATGTGCTGTAATTGAGTTTGGTAGAAACGTACTTGGCTACAAAGATGCACATTCGACTGAAATGAATCCATCTACACCATTTCCTGTAATCGATATCATGGACGGGCAAAAAGATATTGAGAATTTAGGTGGTTCTATGCGACTTGGAGCCTATCCTTGTCGTCTTGATCCAGAATCCAAGGTATTTAAATTGTACAATGAAGAGTTAATTTCGGAAAGGCATCGTCATCGTTTTGAATTCAATAATTCTTACCGGAAGGAATTTAATAAGCATGGTATGAAAACTGTTGGAATATATCCGGCCGATGATTTGGTTGAAATTATTGAACTTGAAAATCATCCCTGGTTTGTTGGCGTTCAGTTTCATCCCGAATATAAAAGCACGGTTGCACGGCCACATCCCTTATTTGTTGGATTTATCAAAGCGATTATTGACAACAAACGTTCGCTCTGATCCAAATTCTGTTTTTTTAACAATTTGTACCGCAAATTCAACTACTTTTGCGCCTGATTTTAATTTCAATCATTAATTAATGAACAGAGATACCATTATAGGCTTCATATTGATAGCCAGTATTTTAGTAGGCTATTCAATCTGGATGGCTCCATCAAAAGAGGAAGTTGCTGCTAACCAGAAACGTCAGGAATCTATTTCACTAATGCGTGAACAAGCACGTGTTCTTGATTCAATCAGAATATCAGCAGAAAATATTAAGGCGGCAGAAGCAATTGCTATAGTGCCTGACTCAATTTCAAATGATTATACTCTTTTACGCGATAAGTTCGGTGCATTTGCTTCATCTTCAAATGGTGAAGAACAAAATTTTCAGATTGAAAATAATGTATTGAAAATCAATGTTCTGGCAAAGGGTGGCTTTCTAAACAGTGTTGAATTGATTGACTATAAAACATTCGACTCACTTCCATTGATCATTTTTGATCCCAAAACTGCTTCATTTGATATGTCGTTTTTTGCTCAGAATAGAAATATAAACAGCAAGGACTTTTATTTTAAACCGTTTTTGAACGGCAAACCATATTCAAACGAATCGTTAAGTGCAACGGGTAATGATAGTCTGGTTTTTAGCATGCGGTTATTTGCTGACGATGCTTCAGGTGTTATTGACCCCCAAAAATATATTGAATTTGAATATCGCTTAAAACCAAACGATTATATGGTTGGTTTTGATATCAATCTTGTCGGGATGGAATCAGTTATGGCTTCAAATACAAGTTTTCTGGCAATTAACTGGAAGGCTGATCTGTTAAAACAGGAAAAGAGTGTCGATAATTTTAATGGCTCCACGATCTATTATAAGCACGTCAATGATGATGTAGAATATTTGTCAGAAACCAAAGATGAAGAATTGTCAGTCAAAACCCGGGTTAAATGGGTTTCATTCAAGCAAAGATTTTTTACGAGCACTTTCATCGCCGGTAGTCAGTTTGATAATGCGGACATGAGTATTACAACCAAAGCAAATCAAAGTAATCCCCGCTATCTGAAATCAATGGAAACTACGGTTGAGCTTCCATTTAATTTTGAATCAGTGAAATCGATTCCACTTTCATTTTATTTTGGACCAAATAAATTCACCGAATTAAAATCTTATCATTTAGATCTGGAGCGTCAGATTCCATTGGGATGGAGTTTCTTTTTACTTGCATGGATCAATATTTATATTGTGATTCCGGTATTTACTTTTTTGGGATCTTATGGTTGGAACTATGGAATTGTAATCTTGGTATTGACGGTTTTGTTAAAAATAATCCTTTTCCCGATCGCATACAAAACATATACTTCATCTGCAAAAATGAGGGTGTTAAAACCTGAAGTTGATGAGATATCTGCAAAGTTTCCTAAGTCGGAAGACGCCATGAAAAAGCAGCAGGCAGTTATGGCACTTTATAAAAAAGCCGGAGCAAATCCCATGTCGGGTTGCGTTCCTATGTTATTGCAGATGCCAATTTTGATTGCGATGTTCAGGTTTTTTCCTTCAAGTATCGAGTTAAGACAGCAACCATTTTTATGGGCAACCGATTTGTCGAGTTACGACAGCATCTGGAATCTGCCCTTTGATATTCCTTTTTATGGTGACCACGTTAGTTTATTTACATTGTTGATGACTATTTCAACAATCATTTATACCTATCTGAATAACGAGATGATGGGTTCGCAAAGTACCCAGCTTCCAGGTATGAAAACAATGATGTATATCATGCCCGTTATGTTTTTAGGGTTGTTTAACAATTATGCTTCCGGATTGAGTTATTATTATTTTCTTGCGAACGTCATAACATTTGGACAGATGTACATTTTCCGTCTTGTTATTAATGAAGATAAGGTTCATGCCAAGATTCAGGAAAACAAGAAAAAACCCGTGAAGAAATCCGGATTCCAGGCAAGATTGGAAGAAGCGGCAAAGAAACGCGGTTATCAAATGCCAAAATAATCACGCAATGCAATTATCGTATTACGAACGAATCGGAAATGAGACACTTCAGAATCTCATTTCCTTTTTTTATGACGAAATCCGACAGGATGAAGTGCTGTTGCCTATGTATAAAGGTGATTTGGAGGCGGCTGAAAGAAGATTGTTTATGTTTGTTGTTCAATACCTCGGCGGACCGCAAACCTATTCCGAAAGACGGGGTCATCCACGATTACGTTTGCGGCATGCTGAGTTTAAGGTGGATAATAAGGCTGCTGAACATTGGCTTTTATGCATGAAAAAGGCCATGGATAAAGTAGAAATGGAAGAAGATAGCCGTCGGTTTTTATGGAATTATTTTGTGCAGACTGCACATTTTCTTGAAAATCAATAAACTGATTTTACCTGTAGGTATTTATCCCTGATCAAAAATTATTTTAATAATTGCTGTTTCGTCTCCGGAATTTCAAAACGAAAAATTCTGAAGAATAACTGGTCCGTGTTGTTATCAATTTGCGAATTATAAAGTAATCTTCATTCCATCTTCAGCGGCGATAGTGTTTGAAAAGATTGTTTTAGCTTCATCTAGCAGCGATTCTGTTGTTGGATAGCGTGATGAGAAGTGACCTATGATGAGTTTCCCGACATTGGCTTTATAAGCAATTTCTGCGGCTTGAAGCGTGGTAGAATGAAAGGTTGCAACAGCTCTTTCGGTTTGATTGGCCATGAATGTGGCTTCATGATATAAAACCTTCACATTTTTGATATAACCGATCAGGTCTTCAAAATAGGCTGTATCGGTGCAATAAGCATACGACCGGCAATCGTGCTGATACGTTATTTCGTAGTTGTCATGGGTAATGCCAAATTTATCAATAAAATCTGATCCATTTTTGATAGCATGTATTTCATTTAAATCTGGATGGAATACTTCAATGAATTCATTCTTAATATTTCTTTTCGGTATCTTTTCGTTAAACAGAAATCCCCAGGTCGGAATACGATGTAATACAGGAAATGAAAAAACCTCTATCTGATCATTTTCTAAAATACAATTTTTGCTATCTGCTTGTAAATCATGAAAAAACAATGGATAACGGAGTTTTGTTTCACTGGCCTCAAGTTGAAGATACATGATTTCAGACAATTGTGCTGGCCCAAAGATATGCAATGGCATGGTTCTGCCAATCAGATGCAAAGTATTGATCAATCCAATCAATCCGAAATAATGATCTCCATGCAGATGACTGATAAAAATATGACTGATGCGTACTGGACTTATTTTGAGCGCACTCAGTTGTAACTGCGTTCCTTCGGCACAATCGATCAGGAAATACGAATTACCACGTGCAAGTATTTGTGCAGATGCTTTTCGTCTGAGTGTCGGTTTGGCTGAACCAGAACCTAAAATAGTCAACTCAAAAGGTATCATAGAATAAAAGTAGCGAAAATTATAAGGCAAAAAAAAGGCTGTGAAAACTCACAGCCTTTTCATTATATTGAAAAAATGATTTATTTTTTCTTTTTAGCAGCGGCAGCTTCCTGATCTTCGAGGTTCTGTTTCAAACCAGCCAATACATCTAAATCACCCAAAGTTGTACGCTCAAGGTTTTCATTGATGATTTTAACGGCACGTTTTGTCGATTTGGTAGCTGTGCGGTCACCTTCTGTTTCAGTCTGACGGGCGATAAACGCCTGATCTTCGTGAATACGTGAATGTGAAAGAATGATTTTTTTGTTTTCTTTTGAAAACTCAATCACTTTGAAATCAAGTGTTTCTTCAATTTTAGCCTGACTTCCATCCTCTTTTTTCAAGTGACGGTTAGGCGCAAATCCTTCAACACCGTAAGGTAAAGAAACGATCATTCCTTTGTCGCTGTTAGCGATGATGGTTCCCTGATGAACAGTACCTACACCGAATACACTTTCAAACACATCCCATGGATTTTCTTCCAATTGTTTGTGTCCAAGGCTTAAACGACGGTTTTCTTCATCAACATCCAATACGATTACTTCAATTTGCTCCCCAACTTTGGTAAATTCAGCTGGGTGTTTGATTTTCTTCGACCATGATAAGTCAGAAATGTGAATCAAACCATCAACACCTTCTTCCATTTCAACGAAAATGCCGAAATTGGTGAAGTTACGAACCGTTGCTGTGTGTTTTGAATTTGAAGGATATCTTCCTTTGATATTTTCCCATGGATCAGGAATCAGTTGTTTCATGCCTAATGACATTTTTCTTTCTTCACGATCCAGTGTTAAGATAACAGCCTGAACTTCATCACCTACCCTAAGGAAATCCTGGGCAGTACGAAGATGTTGTGACCATGACATTTCTGAAACGTGGATCAGACCTTCAACGCCAGGAGCAATTTCGATAAATGCGCCATAGTCTGCAATCACTACAACTTTACCTTTAACGGTATCACCAATCTTCATTTCAGCATCAAGCGCATCCCATGGATGAGCTGTCAACTGTTTCAATCCGAGAGCGATACGTTTTTTGTTATCATCAAAATCCAGAATTACAACTTTGATTTTCTGATCAAGTGAAACGATTTCTTCAGGATGGTTGATACGTCCCCATGAAAGATCGGTAATATGGATCAGGCCGTCAACGCCACCAAGGTCGATAAATACACCGTAAGAGGTGATGTTTTTAACGGTGCCTTCCAAAACCTGGCCTTTTTCAAGTTTACTGATGATTTCAGTTTTCTGATGTTCAAGTTCGTCTTCGATAAGTGCTTTATGAGAAACAACAACGTTTTTGTATTCCTGGTTGATCTTAACAACCTTGAATTCCATCGTTTTGTCAACATAAATATCGTAATCGCGGATAGGTTTCACGTCGATTTGTGATCCTGGTAAGAATGCTTCAATACCGAATACATCAACGATTAAACCACCTTTGGTGCGGCATTTAACATATCCGTTGATAATTTCTTCTTTTTCAAAAGCTTCATTTACGCGATCCCATGAGCGCAGAATTCGTGCTTTTTTATGTGATAACTCAAGCTGGCCACTAACGCCTTCCTGATTTTCAACATACACTTCAACTTTGTCGCCGATTTTCAGATTTGGGTTGTAACGGAACTCTGACAACGCGATAACGCCGTCTGATTTAAATCCTATGTTTACAATTACCTCACGACTGTTTTTGCCAACTACAATACCGTCAATCACTTCATGATCGCCGATTGAACTGAGCGTTTTGTCATACAGTTTTTCGAGTTTATCGCGATCAGCTGTTGAATACTTCTCACGTTTTTTGCCAATCGCATCCCAATCGAAATCGGTTAAATCAACTGCTTTGGCTCTTTCTCTTACCGGAGCGAATACCGGTTTCTCAGGTTCAGCTTCAACGATTGTTTCAGCTTGTACTTCAACCTGAGGGGTTTCTTCAACTACTTGAGCCTCAGTTTCTACACTAGCCTCAACAGTTGCATCAACTTGTGGGGTTTCTTCAACCTGACCTTCATTGATGATTTCTTCGTTTTCTGTCATATTTATTTTTTTGTACCCGATCTACTTTTCCGGACGATTCGAACAGGGATGGTTTAACAATATTTTCTGCTTTTAAGGTGCTGATTCCTACTAGATTCATCAACTCCGGACGGCCCTAAAATGAGGCGGCAAAAGTACAAATAATTCCTGAAAACAAAAAGTTTCTAAGGCGATTTATTTTCTCAAAGTTATTTTCTCTCAGTCTATTATATCATTGAAGCTATTAGAATTCGCTCAAGCAGAGAATTATCTTACCTTTGCAATCGCAAATTTTTATTCACAAAACTTATTTACTATGGCTCTTAATTGTGGCATCATTGGATTAACCAATACCGGAAAAACCACTATATTCAATTGTATATCAAACACCAAAGCTGAAGCAACCAGTTTCGCTTTCAGTGCAACGAAATCAAATATCGGTATGTGCGAAGTGCCTGATAAAAGACTCTTGGAGATTGATAAATTGATTAAATCAGTTAAAGTTGTTCCGGCAACTGTGGAAATTGTCGATGTCCCCGGCTTAGCCAAAGGCGCCAGTCATGGTGAAGGTGTGGGCAACAAGTTTTTGGCTGATATTCAGCAGATGGATGCTTTGATTCATGTTTTGCGTTGTTTTGATGATCCGAATCTTGCACATGTTGAAGGCTCAATTGATCCGGTGAGAGATCGTGAGATTGTTGATCTGGAATTGCAGGTGCGTGATCTTGACCTTATAACACGAAAGATGCATCGTTCCGAAAAATTGATGAAGGCAAATGACAAGGATGCGAAAAAAGCTTTTGAAGTGCTTCAGGTGTATCAGCAACATATGGAGAATTTTGGAAACGCACGTACGGCGCCCGTTGCTGAAGAAGATCGTAAATACATTTCCGAACTTCAGTTACTCACCGCAAAACCTGTTATATATGTTTGTAATGTTGATGAAGCTTCAGCGATTTCCGGAAATAAATACACCGAGAAAGTAATCAGATCGATGGAGGGTGAACAGACGGAAATATTGATTATTGCTGGTAAACTGGAAGCTGAAATTGCTGAGTTGGAGGATCAGAATGACCGTGAAGTATTTTTGGCTGATGCCGGTTTAACTGAACCTGGTGTTGATAAATTGCTCATGGCTGCCTACAGGATTTTGAACCTTCAATCGTTTTTCACCGCAGGACCAAAAGAAGTGAAAGCATGGACAATCCACAAAGGTATGACCGGTCCGCAGGCTGCCGGTGTTATACATTCAGATATTGAGCGTGGATATATTCGTGCTGAGGTAATGAAATACAACGATTTTATGCAATATAAATCAGAACAAGGTGTAAAAGATGCCGGCAAGTTCAAAATTGAAGGCAAAACCTATGTGGTCGAAGATGGCGATATTCTGCACTTCCGATTCAATGTTTAACAATAAAATCATCAAAACAGTCGAATAATCCCAATTCAAATACTGAAGAATTCTTTAAATTAATCATTATGAAAAAATTACAGTTTTTTATGTTTTCAATGCTCTTGCTTGCTATAACAAGCTGCAACAACTCTCAAAAAAAGCAACCGGTGGAAAATAATGGCAATCCATTTTTCACCGATTATACCACACCATTTCAGGTTCCGCCTTTTGATAAAATTGACACAACCCATTACCTGCCTGCGTTTATTGAAGGCATTAAGCAACACATTGAGGAAGTGAATGCAATTGTGGCGAATACTGAAGAACCAGGTTTTGAGAATACAGTCCTTGTTTTGGATAAGTCAGGAAAACTTTTGACAAAAGTGGGTAAGGTTTTTTATAACCTGAATGAATCGACAACCAATGATCAGATGCAGGATATTGCCCGCAAAATTTCGCCGCTGATGTCACAGCATGGTGATGATATCGCGATGAATGAAAAGCTTTTCGCACGTATTAAAAGTGTTTATGACAAACGGAATGCTTCTGGTCTCGATGCACAGCAAATAAGGGTTGTAGAAAAATATTACAACGATTTTGTTAGGCAGGGAGCCAATCTGCCAAAAGAACAACAGAATCAGTTACGTAAAATTAACGAACAACTGTCAATGCTTTCAATCAATTTCGGACAGAATTTGCTCGATGAAACCAATAAGAACTTTATGTTGGTTATTGATAATCAAAAAGATATGGAGGGATTGCCAGAAGCAGTTATTACCGCAGCTGCTGAAACGGCAAAGGCTTCAGGTATGGAAGGCAAATGGGTTTTTACATTGTCAAAACCCAGTCTGATTCCATTTCTTCAATATGCCGGTAATCGTGAATTACGCGAGAAAATTTATCGTGGTTATTT
This sequence comes from uncultured Bacteroidota bacterium, assembly GCA_903957365.1. Lineage (GTDB taxonomy): Bacteria > Bacteroidota > Bacteroidia > Bacteroidales > F082 > CAJBPB01. Next base: position 5,417 of record CAJBPB010000225.1, on the reverse strand, counting down.
CATGCGCGGAAACAACGACAATAAGAATGACAATAAGAGTATTGTGGCTGAAATGGTTAAACTCCGTGCCGAACGATCACGTTTATTGGGTTTTGACAATTATGCCGCTTATGTTATTTCAGAGAATATGGCAAAAACTCCTGCCAATGTTGACGCTTTTCTCGAACAACTAATCAAGGCATCCTTGCCTGTTGCAAAAGCTGAACTAGCCGAGATGCAGAAAATTGCTGATAATGAAGGTGCAAACTTTAAACTACAGTCATGGGATTGGTGGTATTATTCAGAGAAATTGAGAAAAGCCAAATATGATCTTGACGAAAACGAACTTAAACCGTATTTAGGTCTTGATAATGTGCGTGATGGCATGTTTGCTGTGGCGACCAAACTCTACGGAATAAGTTTTACAAAACGTACTGATTTACCTGTTTATCATAAGGAAGTTGAGACTTTTGAAGTAAAAGAAGCTGACGGATCTCATTTGGGTATCGTATATTTCGATTATTTTCCACGCGATTCAAAAGGTGGTGGCGCCTGGTGTACTGATTTTCAGTCAGCTGGTTGGGATAATGGTAAAAAAGTCGATCCAATTGTTTCGATCGTTTGCAATTTTACACCTCCGACAGCTGATAGTCCTGCTTTGCTAAGCTGGGATGAATCTCTGACTTTATTTCATGAATTTGGACACGGCTTACATGGTTTATTTACTTCTGGGAAATACAATCGTACTGCTGGTGTGGTTCCACAGGATTATGTAGAATTACCATCCCAGATTATGGAAAACTGGGCAGGTGAACCGGAAGTTTTGAGAATGTATGCGAAACACTATAAAACCGGTGAAGTTATTCCTGAAGCTTTGATTACCAAAATTCAGAATTCCGGATTATTTAACCAGGGATTCCAAACGGTTGAATACGTTGCTGCATCCATCCTGGATCTTGATTTTCACAAACTTACCTCAGCTGATAATCTTGATGTTTTGGCTTTTGAAAAGGCATCTATGGATTCGATTGGGTTAATTGAAGAAATTATTCCTCGTTACAGATCCACATATTTCGCTCATATTTTTGATGGTGGATATGGCGCAGGCTATTACGTTTATATCTGGGCAGCGGTGTTGGATGCTGATGCGTTCGACTATTTTAAAAAGTCAGGCGACTTATTCAATCCGGCCATTGCAGCTGATTTCAGAAAATATTGTCTGTCAGAATGTGGTGAAGACGAAGGCATGGTTCAATATGTTAAATTCCGCAAACAGGAACCATCACAGGCTCCGCTGCTTGAGCGACGCGGCCTAAAGTAGATTCAAATATAAAATAAGTAATCGTCCTTTCAGTCAAAGATTGACTGGAAGGACTTTTTTTATCCGATTTTTTTTAAAAATTTCTCTCTTTCCACTTTATCGATGATCTGATTGTTGATCTCTTTCAGCAGGATATTTTTGTTTGAATTCTGTTTGTTGAAATATATGAGCGCCTCAAAAGCTGCTGGTTGAAGCTTAGTATTCCAATGCCGTGCAGCTTCAACAATTTGAATTGCGATTTTTTCATCAAAACAATTTAAAGCGACCAGTGCACGTATTGCATTGATGCGTGTCATGAACTCATAACGCATTGATGAATAGTCAATTAATTCGTTTTTTAGTACGCTGTCCGATGGATTGATTGCATATTGTAACCAGGCAATCCTTACAAGCTTTCCTGGATAACCAATTTCATTTTTTGTTGTTTCCAGATAGTTTTTAAGATTATTCTGATCAATCAATGCCAATTTATTCAGCGCGGTTACAATATTTGTATAAGAAGTATCATTAAGACAATCAGATATTTCCGGAATTAAAGCTTTGTGAATACTATTTATTTCTGTTAAAGCTGCACGCCTTACCAATGGCTCCTGATCGGTCAGACAATTACGGAAAAGAGCAATGGATTGTTCATTTGAATCAGAAGCAAGTTGTGCCAAAATTTCTGATTTGAAAAGATGAAAATTATTGGTTGATGCTGCTAAAAGCAATGCATTTCTTTTTTCATCGACGGTTATATTTTTCAAAGCCTTTAATGCTTCCAGTTTGTCAATCATCGAAGTTGCTGAGGTTAATTGATTAAACAACATTTCTTTTGATCTGTTGAAAGTCATTTTCTTCAGAATTCGGTTTTCGGGATCAAACAGAATGAATGATATTTTTTGCTCTGTTTGTTTCGGAATTGTAATTTGTTGAAATTCTTTTGTATTCCAGCTTTTTAATTTTTGAACGCTTCCATCAGTGAAATATACTTCATAATTAATGGGCATACTGAAAACAGGCCGTAAGTTGGAAACAGGCTGAATCTGTTTTACGTTGATAAGAATTCTATCGTTTAATTCCTGGTATTCAATAGCATAATGTGGTTCACCACCACGCTCGATCCATTGATCAAAGAACCAGTCAATGCTTTGGCCGGTTGTTTCGTGGATAGTTTTGATTAAATCGGGTGTCCAGGCTTCATCATAAGCAAATTTTCTAAGATAAGCGGTTATGGATCTTTGAAAATCACGATCACCCAAAACATCGCGTAACATATCCATCACCAGAGATCCTTTTGGATACCATCGATCTGAGCCACCCTGACTATGCCCGATTCCATAATTGTCAATAGCTGAAGCACGCATTGTGCGTTCGTATTCTTTGATTCTTTCCCCTTGATAATAATCTTCTCCGAAAATTGACCTTTCAAAAAGCTTGGCGTAATAGGTAGCAAAAGTTTCTGTCAACCAGACATCCTTATTTCGAAGATGTGAAACATAATTACCAAACCATTGGTGCACAAGCTCATGTGCGTTAATGTTTATGTAGTTTCGCTCCCAGTATGCACGATCATCAATACATAAATAATCTCCGAAAATGGTGGATGTTGTCGTTTCCATAGCGCCGTATAAATAGTTTACGACGGGTGCTTCCCTGTAAAGCTCATAAGGGTAGGGGATGCCAAACTCATCCTCGCAAAACTTAATCATTTCAGCCATATACTGATAGGTTGGTTCAAGGTGATCTTCCTGATCCGGATAATACCAGAGTTCTACAGGAAGTCCTTTTGCAGTATTGAAATTTTTGTATTCATAATCTCCGATCACGAGCGCAGTCGAGAAAAAGGGATGGTTGTGATACATTTTATAATGCCAGGTTTTTGTTCCGTCCAGATTTGTAATTACAGATTCGCGTACACCGTTTGAAAACACTTTGTAAGTAGCATCAAAAGTGATATACATATCCACCGTGATTCTGTCATTTGCAAACGGCAACCAGTAATATGGACGATGAGCCCAGATTTGTTTCCGATGTGTATTCGTTGAATCATTCCATCCGTTGAAATAGATTTCAGTTTTTGGAACTGTTTCATAATCAATTGATAGTGTATGTGAACCACCTTTTTGGGTGTTTTTTGGTAAGATGATCGTCAGGTTATCTTGTAGAATGGTCCATTCGATTTTAGACTTGTCTAGTGTGACATTTTTAATATTGAAAGAAGGTGTAAATAATTGTAAAGTATCATTGTCCGATTTAATTTGTCTGAAAATGAAAGTCGCATTTCCTTTTACGATATGTGAAAACGGATCGATAGCGAGATCAGCAGAAAGATGTTCAAAATCAACGTATTTTTTGGGAATGAACTTATAAGGATCATCTATAACTTCGAGTACTTTGTTCTGTGACAAAGCGATTGATGAAAAAGTAAGTGCGATCAACACAATCAGACTATTTCTTGTAAGCAATTTTGGCATGTGATTTTCTTTTTTTACAAAGATGCAAAAAAACGACACAAAGCTGTATTCGGATTTCAAAGTAATCATAACTGATTAAATATTAGAACTTTGAAGAATGAATTTACATTATCAAATACATTGAAACTTGCTGTTTAGGAAGGAAATGATTATCTTTAGGGGAGTTTTTTGAAAGATTGGAATTTGAAAATTGTTTCATAAGTGATGTTTGGAATCAATGCTTACAGCTATGAAAAAAACTCTCTCTTTACTATTTTTTTTAAACTTATTTGTTATCCTGCAAGCTCAGGTGATCGATGATTCGACGCTTATGAGAATTGAAACAAAAGATGGTAATGAGTTTATCGGATATTTAATCCGGGAAGACTCTTCCAGTATTATTTTAAAGACTGCTTCGTACGGAGAAATACTTATCCTGACAGATTTCATATTAAAAAAAACTGTTATTCAACCTGATAGAATACGAGAAGGTGTTTTGTGGTTTGATAATCAACAGTCTTCACGTTATTTATGGTCACCAAACGGCTATGGTTTAAAGCAGGGTGAGGGTTATTATCAGAACATTTGGGTGTTATATAATCAGGTGAGTGTTGGGCTGACTGATTATTTTTCAATTGGCGCCGGAATGGTTCCTCTGTTTTTGCTAGGAGGAGCTGCGACACCAATTTGGATAATCCCGAAATTTTCGATTCCAGTTGTTAAAAATAAATTTAATGTCGGACTTGGTGTAATTGCCGGTGTATTGGCAGGAGAGGAAAGATCAAAATTTGGAATTGCCTATGGTGTTGGAACAATTGGAAGTAGGGACAATAATTTGAATATTGGTCTTGGGTATGGTTATACAGGTGAAGGTTGGGCTGAAAAGCCAATTATATCATTGAGTGGTATGATCAGAGTCAGCTCGAAAAGTTATTTGTTGACAGAAAACTATTTTATTGAAGAATTGGCGTTGATTTCAATTGGAGGACGTAGTTTTGTCAGGAAAGTTGGAATCGATTATGCAATTGTTATTCCGTTTACTGATGATATGGAAGGCTTTTTCGCTTTTCCATTTTTAGGGATAACGCTTCCATTTGGCAATAGTGTAAGTAATAAGTAATTTTTGATTGGTTACGCAGTTCTTTGAAATGATCAGACCATAAACTGATTGATGTTCTTTTATGATTTCAATTGAGATGAGATTCCATTGAATAAAGTAAAAAAATTGTCTTTTGAAAAGATTAATTTAAGTAATGAACCTAGAGCCTTGTTATTTTCGACAGATAGTGTTTAGCAATACGGGTTCAGCATTCGCTTACTTTATTCGACACTTAAGATTATTTGTTTCCTTCTTTAATTTTTTAAATTGGTCTGATACTGGTATTCAATTGTTTTTACTATTATTGTAAATGTGAAAAATTCAAAATTCAAAATGTGATTTTAATATTTGGAAGATCGTCTACGAAATATTTTTTTGGGAAACATATCCTAATATTGGAAAAATAGAGCAGGTGATAAAATTTAAATTGCTTAATAACAGTAATATTCAATTTTTGGTTTGATTATTGTTATTGTAAAATAATAAGATGAAAAAAAATTAAATAAATAAAACTATGAAACGCACTACATTACATTTAACGATCATGGTATTGGTGGTTTTATCTTTTGTTGCCTGTCGTAAT
>CAJBPB010000224.1 GCA_903957365.1 uncultured Bacteroidota bacterium | reverse complement strand
TTTTAAGAAGGGTATCGAATTTGCTGGTTCAGAGCAATTTAAACGATATCAGGATTTTGAAAAGAAAAGAAATACCCCTGTTTTTATTGCTATTGGTGTTGGAGGTACAGGTAAAAATCCAGAACAATTATTTATTGTACCTTTAAAAAGTATTGATTCCAATTTTATCTCAATCGAAACTTTAAAAGTGTTTGAAAAGAAACGTGACAGTGAATTTTTCTTTGACTTAAAAACGAATGAATTAAACTGATGCTGATCGTACAGCATAGTGTGATTCATCCAATACAGATCGTAAACAAACAAAACAATATGGCAAACAGCAATCTTACCAACGCTAAAAATGCAAAAAACGACGAGTTCTATACGCAGTACAACGATATTGAGAAAGAGATTGCAGCCTATTTAGAATTTAATCCTGATGTTTTTCGGGGGAAAACAATCCTGTTGCCTTGCGACGATCCGGAATGGAGCAATTTTACGAAGTTCTTTGCACAGAATTTTGAGCGTTTTGGTCTGAAAAAACTTATCAGCACCAGTTATGCTGCCGACAGCAAGAACTACAAAAATAATTATCAGCCAAGCTTGTTTGAGGTAAACGACCCGCAGTTCGATAGCTATAAAACCAGCAAATACGGAAAAATATTTACGCTTTCGCACGACAAGACCGGCGATGGAAAAGTAGATGTGAACGATTTGGAATGGCACTACCTAACAGGCGATGGCGACTTTAAAAGCAAAGAAATAAAAAAACTGCGCGACGAAGCCGATATCATCATTACCAATCCGCCTTTCTCGCTGTTTCGTGAGTTTTTGGCCTGGATTGTTGAGGCTGATAAACAGTTTGTGATCATTGGAAATATGAATGCTATTACTTACAAAGAAGTTTTTCCACTTATTAAGAACAACAAATTATGGTTTGGTCCGAGCATTAGTAGCGGTGATCGGGAATTTCAAGTGCCTGATGAATATCCAATAACCGCAGCAGGTTGGCGAATTGATGCACTAGGTCGGAAGTTTTTGCGTATAAAGGGTGTTCGATGGTTCACTAATTTAGATCATGGCCGGCGTCACCAATTCTTACCATTGATGACTATGGGAGATAACCTGAAATTTAGCAAGCACAAGGAAATCAAGGGGAAAGAATCTTACAAACTTTACGATAATTACAACGCCATTGAAGTACCATTTACCGATGCCATCCCTAGTGATTACGAAGGTTTAATGGGTGTTCCTATTACTTTTCTCGACAAATATTCCCCTGAGCAGTTCGAGATTATTGGCTATGAAAAAAGTTATCACCTTAGAACTAAAATTTATCCTAACCAGATACAGATAGATAAAAATGGCAAGAGAAGCAATGTTACCAAATTGAATGATGGCGGTGCTCTAAAAGTTCCTATTCAACCGGATGACATGACATATTATGAGGTTGATAACGAATATTATGTGCAATCATTTAAGCGGATTTTTATTAAGCAAAGGGAAAAGAAAATATGAAAACAACACTAAAAACCGACATCACCGTTGCAGCCATTTGCGAAGGATTTATTTATAACGAACTTGAAGGCAAGGGCTTGTTCGGTTTGAGTGGCAGGCTCACCATTCAGCCCGAATATCAGCGTAACTATATCTATGCATCTGATGGAGGTAAAAAAGAAGTGGCTGTAATCGAATCTATCCTCAAAGGTTATCCGCTGGGTTTGATCTATTTCAACAAAGTGAACGACACCAGTCTCGAAGTGCTCGACGGACAGCAGCGTATCACCAGTTTCGGGCGTTTTGTTACCAACAAATTTGCCATCAAAGACGATAACGGCATGGAGCAATATTTTGGTGGTATTGCCACCGATAAGCAGGCCATGATCATTCAAACAAAACTGCTCATTTATGAATGCGAAGGCACCGAAAGCGAGATAAAACAATGGTTTCGCACGATCAACATCGCCGGGGTTCCGCTCAATAACCAGGAACTGCTCAATGCGGTTTATTCCGGTCCCTTCGTAACCCTTGGCAAAGAGGAGTTTAGCAACAGCCAGAATGCCAATATCCAGAAATGGGGCGCCTATGTATCGGGCAGCGCCAACCGCCAGGATTTTTTGGAATGCGCACTCGATTGGGTAAGCAAATCTAATATTGGCGATTATTTGAGCCGCCACCGCTTCGACAAAAACATAAACGAATTGAAAACCTATTTTAACAGCGTAATTGACTGGGTATCGGTTGTATTCACCGATGTTGAAAGCGAGATGCGCGGACTTGAATGGGGCCGGTTGTACGAATTGTATCACAAAAAAGCCTATGATCCCGCCAAAGTGTCGGCTGAGGTGAAGCAACTTTACGCTGATCCGTATATCAAGAACCGGAAAGGTATTTTTGAGTACATCCTGGGTGGTTCGGTTGACACAAAATTGCTTGATGTGCGGGTTTTTGACGAGGCAACGAAGAAATCTGTTTACACAACACAATCTGCTGAAGCTGAATCGAAAGATGAATCAAACTGTCCGCTTTGCGCCCTTGGGCATGACGCCAACAGAAGCAAGATTTGGAAATTGAACGAAATGGATGCCGACCATGTTGCAGCATGGAGCAGGGGTGGAGCAACAACGCTCAAAAACTGTCAGATGCTTTGTAAAACACACAATCGGGCAAAAGGGAATCGGTAATCAAGAGCATAAATTTGAAGTTGTAATTTACGATTTCAAGTTTTCAAATTCGTAATATACATATAAATGCTTGAATTTCAGACATAAAATTATTGTTTATTGCAGTGCTCTGAACTAAAGCTGCGTTTTGGTTTTAAAAACCACGCGACAGAGTCGCGCGGTAGCATCGGGAAATTGATGATCAGTTTCAGAAATTTATTAGTCTGATGGGGTATAATGGGAATTAATTTTTCGGAAAAGGATTGAATTCCTTAACTTAAAATCTATCAGGATAAAACCAAAAAGCTGCCAATATTTCTATTGGCAGCTTTTTTATTTTCAATTAAATGAAGAAGTTATCTACTTTTTATTCTTTGTGATATATCGTTTTTGATTGGAACTATTTCTTCAATTGAAGTTTCTTTCTGCCCCTGTAGAGTATGACCAATCCTGCCACAACAAACGGAATACTAAGCCATTGACCCATATTTAGTGCCATGGAACTTTCGAATCCAACCTGTGGCTCTTTTAAAAACTCAACGATAATCCGGATTCCGAATATGAGAATCAAAAACATGCCAAAGAGAAATCCTTCTTGTTTCTGGCCCATATTTCTCTTGAAATAACTGTAATAAAGAAAAAAGAACGAAGCAAGATAAAACAGTCCTTCATAGATCTGTGTTGGATGGCGTGGGTCACCATTGAGTGCAGGATCGTGATACCGGACAAATTTGAATCCCCAGGGAAGATCTGTAATATGGCCAAATATCTCAGAATTCATCAGATTACCCGTCCGGATAAAGAATCCTGCCAGCGCAACCACAATGACAATCCTGTCAAGTGTCCATAAAATAGTCCGTTTGTTTTTCTTCGAAAAGAAATACAAGGCAATTATAATACCAATGGCTGCACCATGACTAGCCAGTCCACCTTCCCATACCTTCAGAATTTCAATTGGGTTGGCCAGATAGTAGGCAGGCTCATAAAACAGGCAATGTCCCAAACGTGCACCTAACACAGTGGCTATCAGCATATAGCTTGAAAGTTCATCCAGAACTTTTTCGCTTATATTTTCCTTTTTGAAGATTTTAAGCATAATGATATAGCCTACAACAAAAGAAGCTGCAAACAACATCCCATACCAACGAACACCTCTGCCACCTAGTAAAGGCAGCCAATCAGGGAAACTGAATATTTCAGGTGAAACATTCCAGGTAATAAATTGAAGTATCATTTCAGATTTTTTTGCAAAAATAGCATTATTCTAAAGTTTCTCACAAAGCAATCTTTAAGAACAGGAATAAACTTTCAGATTAATAAACGGTATCGCAATCATTCAATCAACAAAGATGTGTTATGAAAACTGACTTTTCAGTCAATTACACCTTGGCACAAAATTGAGGAAAAGGTTTAACCAAAAGAATTACATCCTCTGGTATTCGAAAGTCGGATAGCCTTTTTCGCCCAGATCATTGTAAAAACCGATGAAACGCATCTTGTAATAGAAGCCATCTTGTGCCTTGATCACAAAATTCCATTCCGGATTTACAATATAGGAAACCTGTCCGCTTTCAACATCGCCAACGACATCTTTCCAGTTATATCCGATTCTGTCGTTCTGTTTTGTAAAAGCCATATTCTGAGCCATATCCATCGAAATAGAATCAAAATGATGAATGCTGTCAAATGCCACGTAAGTCTCAAAACGATTCAATAAGACTCCGGTCACCAGATAAGGATATGGATCGCCTTCGTTGGTATATAACAAAGTAGTGTATTGTGTAAACAACAGATCATAAGAATCAAACGGAGGCTCAGGCTGCACTTGTCCGGGTTCATTTACGAATGAATAATAAACAAAATTTACCCCTTCAGCTTTTGTCACAGATGCAGCTGTAAGATTGGTGCTGTTCAGGTTGGCGTAACGGAAATAATAGGTTTTGCCAACCAGACTGTCAAATACAATTTTCCGAAAACCCAGCAGATTACCGAGTTCATCATAGCCTCTGTCAATCACATAAACAAGTCCTGAATAAATTGTATCAGTATTGTTGATCGTTATCCAATTTCCGATGGCTGTTGAGTCAAGATTTCCTGAGGATGGATCAAATTTCAGATCTAATCCATCCTGGGAAGTAACATTTTCTATTTGTGTTTCGGTGGTGGCAGCCGCGAGAACGAAGTTGGCAGTATTTAATAGAATGTGACTTCCCTCTTGAGTTGATTCAAAAGCAAGATCAAATGAATTCTTGTCATTTGTCGAAACCACTGTATTTTGGTCGAGACTGTAATATACCTGGTACTTATAATTCTGGGTCAACTCAATCAAAACGGTTGTCCGGTCACCCCGGTCATAAGGTGGAATTTTTTCATCTTCTTTGAAACAGGATGAAATGGCAATCAGAATGATGATAAGGAATAAAATATTTGTTTTCATCTTAGAATTTTTTCAAAGCCAGTGCGAGTTTAACAAAATAGGTTCTGCCCCAGGCCACTGGTGAACTTCCTGAACTGCCACCATGAATTCCTCCGCCACCGGTATCGCCTGTTAAATTTATATTTGTGTTGTCAAACAAGTTTTTGGCTCCAAACTGTGCGTTTAACCGATTGTTCCAGAACCAACGGCTCACTGAAACATCAAGCGTATTATAACTTTCCATAATGGTTTGATAAACTGAGCCATTATCTCCAAGAAATACTTCAGGGTATGCTCCGTTGTATTTATAAAAAACAGAAAAACTGACATCTGTTTTTCTCCACAGATAATTAACGTTGGCAACAACATCTGAACTATAAACCATATCATAGGTCACATTATCTCTGAAAATTTGTTTTCTGCCAGTTTCGCCGTAGCCAAGTTTAATGTCCAGCCATGGATAAATACGGTTGTTGAAATTTAACTGAAAACCCTGTGTGATCATATTATCTACATTTACATAAGTGTAAAGCGACGAATTAAAGTCAACAGAGGCCAGGCTGATACTATGGTTGATATTGTTATAAAAAAGACTCATTTCAAGACCATAATCATAGGTTTCTTTTTCATGGTTGTATTTCAACGAAATATTAATGTTTTGAGAATGTTCCGCTTCAAGATTCTCATTTCCGCGGATATTGTGGTTAACATCAACAAATTCGAGATACAGTTCTTTGATGGATGGTGCCCTGAATCCTTTTGCATAAGAACCGCGCAAACTCAGTTCCTCGCGGATATCCCATTTCAGATTCAATGAATAAACCAGTGGCGCAGCGTATTTTGTGTTGTAACTGTATCTCAATCCCGGCTGAATCATAAACCGTACGATCGGACTGATTTTCATGCTCAGATAAGCTGCATAGTCTCCCTGGCTTTGTTTCTGATCTAGTATTCGCTTACCAGCACCATTTTCATAATTTAAATCGAAACCAAGCTGGTAATTTAGTTTGCTATCCTGGTTGCTTTTACTGAATTCTGCGCGCAACAGATACTGATTAAATTTAGATGTGTCCTGATCTGCGGTATTCGTTGTTAAATTACTTTCAAGTGTAGTCAAATCAGTGAAATAGGTGTTTTTAACGCGGTCGTAAATTGAATACGATCCAAGAACTGTTAAATATCTATCCTTCAAAACACGTTTGCTTAAATCAAATTTCGTTGTCAGTCTGTTGGTTTTGAAATGATTATCGAAAGCAGTTTCGTAATAGGGTTTGATCAGATTTCCTTTGTCGATCAATAATTCATTGAAATAAGAAGCCGAAACACCAGCTTTCAAATCTTTGTGGGAATAATTTAATGCTGCATCAACATTGTATTGTCGTTTTGGTTTCCAACTTTGGTAACGTGTGGTATCATAAGTGCTGTAACCATCAAAGAAATTACGTGCCAAAGCGATTGAACCTCCAAGACGATTTTTTTTTATGGAAGCATCGGCACTGAAATTGTAAACGCCAACCGATTCGAGATAAGCGTTTGCATTGGTTGTATAACGTGTATTTTTATTTTCTTTGGTGATGATATTGATTACACCGGCAAGTGCATTGGAACCATATATTACTGACATGGGTCCTTCGATCACTTCAATATGTTCAACATTATACAGATTCAACTGGCCAAGATCAATATTTCCATTCATCCGTCCTATCACGGGAACACCATCAATCAGAAATTTAATATGCTCACCACCAAGTCCCTGCATTGTAATCTTCGATCCAAGAGCGCCATCATTCGACGAACGGATATTCAATTCACCTGCCATCAGATCATTCAGATTATTCGATGCCCTCTGGTCAATCTGTCTTGACCCGATTACCTTCACTCTGAAAATTGATTTGTCAACCGCTTGCGGAGTATATTGACCTGTCACCACAACCTCATCCATATTATACACTTGCGGATCAAGCAAAACCGTAAGATTTTTGTCCGGGAAAATAGTATCGTTATATGGTTTATAACCTACATAAGTGACTGTTATTAAAGATTTTGATTTCACAAGATTTTCGGTCTTGCCATCGAAATCGGTGATAGCAGTCAGACAAGGACTGTGATCAGTATTTTCAAGAATGATGTTGGCGAACGCAATGGGTTCTTTGTTTCTGGCGTCTTTGACAGTAATCATGGCTTTTTGGGTGTACCCGAAGATGGCGCACCCTAAAAGCAGATGAATAAGTATGAAACACTTTTTTAGTTGTTTCATCGGCATATCAATGTTTAATCATGAGTTTCTGACGGTTAGCAAGGTTACCATTGTCTATTTCAAGAATATACAAGCCGTTTTGAATTGCAGAGACGTCAATTTTCAATTGATTATCTGAGACTACAGTCTCATCACTATAAATTAATCTTCCCGATTGGTCAAATAATTTTATCGTGGCTGTCTTGCTTGTAAATTCATCAAAAAGTATTGAAACATTGTATGCTGCCGGATTTGGATAAATTGAAAAGGAGTTTGCTTTTTCAGTTTCATTTACCGCTGATATTGACAATAATTTCTTTACAAAGCCAGCCTTGCCTGCTCCGCTGCCACTGAAATAATCGAGAGCCATTTTATAAATATCGCCCTTGGTGTTTTTAACGAAAAAAGTCAATGAATCTGCAATTTCCCAACTGAATGATCCCATATTAAAACTTTTCCAATCGTGTCCGATGGTTGTTTTGTTGCCATTAAAAGGAGTGATGGTCCAATCTTCAAAATCTGCAGCTACAGGATAATTGCGGCTGATACTATCTGTAACGTTGCTGGTAGCGCCAACAACGAGATAATAGGAAGGAATTCCTTCACTATCATAAACGATAGCGGCGTACTTTGAAAAAAGCAAATCCCAACTCGTTTTTTCTGGTTCACGATCAACAATTACATGATTAGTCAAAGAATAATACACAAAAAGTTTTGATTCATAAGGAGTTACATTGAGAGTTTCCGAAACTTCATTTTGACCATCAATGTCAGCATATTTGAAATAGAATGTATTGGCAACTGAATTTTTGCGTTCGATCCAGATCTTTTTCAAACTTCCATCAGCCGATTGAAAAATATAAAGTGAGTCGCCAACCACATCATGGCTTACCATATTATAAGTTCCCCATCCATAATCCGGATGTCCAAGTGCGTTACGGTTAAAAGCACCGTCTTCCCAAATGGTATCTGAATTATAAAGGTTTATCCATTGGCTCATCCCGGCAGTATCAATTGAATTCCAGGCTGTTATATCACCTTTAGGATAAGTAAAAAGTTTTACTCCTATACCATCATTGATAATAATTCCGGCACTCCAGCGGTTAGTGTAAAATCCTAAATCCCAGTTATTTCTTGGTTCTGTTTTAACGATTCCTGATTCCATGCTGTAAAATACATCATTTGCATAGGATGCTCCCATGACGATTGTGTCGTTTGTCTGTGCCTTAAGATTGCTTTGTAAAGCAATCAAAATGAGCGATATAAATAAAATGTGTAATAAGTTTTTCATAATTTTAGTATTGAAAATGAATATTGATTTTTTAAATATTTATTGCTGAATCATTCCAAACCACAACAGTTCGATAAATTCGAATGATGAAAGTCGTGAAAATGGCTTTCAAGGATGAAATAGTAAGGATTGAAAGTGAATTACCCTAAAGATGGGGGTGCCCGAAGCGGCTTTTTGATGATGCGCGAGAAACTGTGTGCTTGTTTAGCCCGGTAAGTGCGCTTAATTATGGAGGATTTCAGTATGAGATTTGAATCACTGGCAGCATCACTAAACGTGAAGGCATCAAACATATACGAGCCCTTTTCAGAAATCTTAAAAAGTTTGAAACTGAAAGATTTACCGTCGTCTTTTGACTTTGGTTTTGTGAAAGGGTTACTGTGGTCGTAATAGTTAACCTTAAATATACGCTCCTGGTGAAGTGTAATTAATTCACCAATTACCATCCAGAATATGGCAAATGCCATAATCAGCTTAATCGAACGGTATCTTGTGGATCTCTGCATTATTCCTTTTAATCGGGGCAAAGTTATGAAAGATTTTATTCGGATCAACTTTCATGATTGCGTTTTGACATAACTTAAAAGTTAATAAATCAAAAACCTCATGATTAAGGATGATAATAGATGTGTAAATTAAGTTTAAATAAATTCGCTTTTCAATTGATTGGTCCAGTTTTTCAATCTTTCGTCGGTTAATTCTGATTGATTATGGTCGTCAAGTGGCAAACCAACAAATTTTCCATCATTGTCAGCCAGCGAAAAGTAGTATTTGTAACCCTCAGTAGGCCATTGTCCTATGACAATTGATTTGTCAGGCAGGCGGCAGTACAATGTACCCAATCCATCTACAAAACTTTCAGGATATTCTTCCTGATCACCCATTCCAAATAAAGCTAGCTTTTTTCCTGTAAAATTAATTTCCGAGAGGTTATCTACAAAAGACTCCCAATCATCCTGCATGTCACCAATGCCCCAGGCAGAGGTTCCAAAAATCAGGTTGGTATATTTTTCGATTAATTCGTTATTTGTATGTTTGATATCATGAATTTCGGCTTTGTTGCCGAATATTTTCTTGAGCTTCTCTGCAACGGATTTAGTTGTTCCTGAG
>CAJBPB010000223.1 GCA_903957365.1 uncultured Bacteroidota bacterium | reverse complement strand
GTATCAATTTTTTTTGTTTGAGAATTGCTCCGCACATGGTTCATTTTCAATTATGAAAATATTCTTCTACAAAGAAATTGATAAGAAAGATAAGAAATCGAGACTGATTAACAAAAACCATTAGCTAACGATTTTATTTTTTCTCCATGGTTTTAATCCAAATATTCAAAAGGTCGATAAATAAACAACTATTGGTTAGAGCCCCTATCAAAATACTTTAATACATTTACCACATAAATTTATTGCAGTAAAACTCATCTTTTTAAACAAAAATGGAAATAATAGTTTTGGTTATTCTGATATTGTTAAATGCTTTTTTCGCACTTTCAGAAATAGCATTGGTATCAAGTAAAAAAGCAAAACTCGAACAGAAAAAAATCCACGGCAGTAAGGGTGCAAAATTAGCTTTGAAATTACTCGATAATTCCGAGAATTTTTTATCAGCCATCCAGGTAGGCATCACATTAATTGGCATTGTAACCGGTGTTTATGGCGGAGTGAATATCGCTGATGATGTTTCGCCTTTTTTTCAACAATTTGAACCCATTGCCCAATACGCAAATGAGATTGCTTTGATAATAACTGTGCTGATAATTACTTTTTTCTCGATCGTAATCGGAGAATTGGTTCCCAAAACGATAGCACTAAATAACCCAGATCAGATTGCTGTAATTGTAGCACCTGCAATTTATTACTTTAGTGCGTCATTTTACCCCATTGTCCGCCTTTTATCATTATCAACTTTATTTGTTAATAAACTGCTCGGGATAAAAAAACATTCATATCAAATGACTGAGGCGGAATTACGCCAGATGCTCAAAACCGCCTCACATGAAGGCGTGATTGAAAAAGAACAAAATAAAATTCATGAAAAAGTTTTTTATTTTGCCGATAAAAAGGCCAAACACATTTTAACGCACAGGACAGAAATCGAATGGCTCGATATAAACCTACCCATCGAACAAATTAGAAATATTTTATTGAAATCAAACCATAGCAAACTCGTGTGTAGCAAGGGTAATCTTGATGATATTGCAGGAATAATACAAGTCCGTGACTTTTTCATGAAGCTTTCGACATCAGAAACTTTCGACATCAGTGAATTGATTACACCTCCACTTTTTGTAACAGAGGGCATGGGTGCACAAAAAGTTTTGTCATTGCTCAGACAGAAAAAAACGCATATCTGCTGTGTAGTGAATGAATATGGCGGTTTTGAAGGATTGATTACAATTCATGATATTATCGAAAATATTGTCGGAGAAATACCTGACGAAGGCCAGTCTTACGAACCTGATGTTTTTATCCGCGATGATAAATCTATCCTTGTGAATGGCGATGCACCCATTGAAACACTTACAGAGATAATAACAGATTTTTGGGTCGATTTCGATCAGATAGATTATTCAACAGTTGCTGGTTTTCTTATTAATCACCTGAAAAAAATTCCTCAGGTTGGCGATAAAGTAGTATATGGGAATTATGTTATTGAGGTTGTAGATATAGATGGTAAGAGAATTGATAAAGTATTGATTAGCAAGGCGGAGATTTAAAGCTTAATCATTAACGAAAAAATTAAAACAGATCCTTTTCCAGGCATATTAATTTCCCGGTTCAGCATGGTTTAAATACAAATTGCCAGTTATAGAATCCTGTTATATGGATTATGTGCTTTCCATTGTTCAGATTTCGGAGAAACATAAATCTCACAAAATTTATTGATCATTTTAATACAAAACCTTTATAAAACCAGTCATTTGGGTAACTTTGCTGAAACATACAATTCTATCTGTTCGATTATGAAGCGTTTTTATTTTCTCCTTGCAATTATTTCTCTCACCTTGTTTTCACAGGCTCAGGTAACTGAATTTCCTTTTATTGAAGGCTTTGAAGGTTCAGTTTTTCCACCTGCTGATTGGCTTGGTTATCCGCTGACAGGCCAGCGAGTATTTGAACGTGTAACAGAAGGTGAATATCCTGACTGTAGTCCGCACGACGGAAGCATGGCCATGGCTCAATACAATTCGTTTAGTGCACAGGCAGGGAATGCAGCAGTTTTAATTTCCCCTGCACTCGCTTTGGCCGATGATAATATTGTCCGGTTCTGGTTTTTCAGATCTGAAGACCCGAGTAACAACCGAAGAGATAAAATCGAAATCTATTACAATGCCACACCTGACCTGGAAGGCGCGATCCTGCTCGATTCGGTTAACAGGGCTGTTAACTTCTATCCTGAAGTCCCCTTCGAAGACTGGTATCAGTATTCTTTTGAATTCAACAGAACAGGAGATACCTATCTCATTTTCAAGGTGATCAGTGCCTATGGATGGACAATGTATCTGGACGATATTGAAGTGGATGATTCAACCATCGATGATGCAGCTCCATTAGTGATTTCTTTGGATGGAACACAGGTATATGCCCAACAGGAAATGCACTTACAATTGCGTGTCCGGGACAATACCGGGATGCCGGAAAATATTACAGGCGAATTGACCATTGATGGTGTGATCACGGAAGTCAATATGATCAAAACCAGCGGTACACAAGGCGATTTCTTTTTTGAAGGAAGTATTTCAGGACAACCCAATCACACAGCAGGTGAAATCCGGTTCTGGCTGATTGATGACCTGGGCAATGCAGCATGGTCAGATACTTACAGTCTGCATTGGGACTGGATTCAACCCATCCTCGAAGAGGGTTTTGAAGGGGAAGTTTTTCCACCAGCAAACTGGACGGTGACAGGAATGCCTTTGACATGGCTTCAATGGGATGATTACGGACTTGTATATTATACTGACAGCGATGAAGTTGAATATTTGGTTTATCCGCCCGAAGGCAATCGCCAGGCAGCAGTGGAATGGGATTTTCAGGGTAATGTGCAGGATGAGTGGTTGATTTCACCCATTGTAAATATCGAACGGGATGAAGTGCTCACTTTCAAGACTTTTGCGCGCTTATACAGCTATGATTATGATGAATATATGGTGAATATAAGTACAAATGGATTTACATGGAACACCGTCTGGAGCGCAGCCGATTATCCACCGGGTGTAACGGATTACAATGAGGATATTTCAATCAGCCTTACGGATTATGTGGGAAGCGACATCCGGATTGCCTGGCGGGCCTATAACGCAATGGGATCAAACCTTTGGTACTCATGGTTTGTAGATGATGTCAAAATCCGAGCCGTAGATACTCTGGTCGGAATAGTGCCTATGCAAAAGCCAATCCTCTCACAGGCCAAACCAAATCCATTTACCGGTAATACATGTATAAATTTTCATCAGGAAAAACCAGGTAGCGGTTCCCTAATTCTTACAAGTACTGAAGGGAAAATAATCATTGAGAAAAAATATGCTTATTTACCAGCTGGCAATCAGGAAATAATCATTGATGGAACAACTTTGTTGCCCGGATTCTATATTTACAAACTGATTACCGCTGATGGGGTGGCTTCGGGAAGGCTGGTGCGAAGGTGATACACACGATATTTTGTTGCTGATATGTGACAATAGCATTGTAAAGAAGTCGTTTGTAATTATTTGGTTTTCAAACCTGTTAGATTAATTCTTTACAATTTTAGTGACTTTAACGTTTTTATCGCTGTTGATCCTGATAAAATAATACCCATCTTTCAAATGACTTAGGTTGATAATTGTTGTGGGCAATGTTGATTCCTGCCTTATTAACTCCTGACTATTAATGGTATATACAGAAACCACTGAATTTGGAATTACTGACGGTTTTTCGATGAATAATAAATCAGAGGAAGAATTATAATACACTTTAATATCATTTTGATCAATCTCGTTTAAGGGCTCAATGCCTGTAATACATTCGTTTTCAATCTGTTCAATATTATTGCAACCTGACCAATTAAAGGCTATATGTACATAGCCATTTGGACTGATCAGATAATTACATATACTAAAAATTGCACATTCTGAAAGATCATCGTTGTTCGTAATGGTAAGATCAGTAACTGAATTTGCGACTATATTGTCCAGACCTTTTAGTGTGTTTAAATCTACATTATTGTCAATCGTAAGTTTTCCATTTATTGATACCAAATGAATCAATGAATCTAATTCTTCTAATTGAGCATTTGAAGCTATAGTAAGGTCCATTCCAATGGTACCAATACCTTCAAGTCCCGATAAATTTTTAAGTTCAGGGTTAAATTCAATATCCAGCATACCACCGATAGAGTGTAAATTTTCTAATCCTGACATATTTTGAATAAGTTCGTTACTATAAACAGTCAGGTCCCCGTTTACATTATTCAGATTATTAAGATGACTCAGACTTTCCAACAGATCATTGTTTTGGATCTTCATTTCCCCGCCAATATAGGTCAATCCATCCAAGCCCTGTAGATCCATCAATACGTTGTTGCCGGTGATACTACAGCTTAAATAGACAGTATCAATATTTTCAAGCCCAACGAAAGAAGGCAAGAGGTCATTGTCGTAAACAAGGAAATTGCCATATATTGTTTGTAGTTTATTCAGTACTGAAATTGAATTTAAAACATCATTGTAGGAGAACTCAAGATCACCACCCAATGAATCGAGATTCTGCAGTCCTGAAACATTTTCTATATGGTTATTTTCAGCAATTGACAGATTACCAGCAATTATCGTGATGTTTTCGAGACCATTCAAGTTGTGCAAGGAATCGTTAGCATAAATTATCAAATCATTATTTATCCTTGATATACCTTCAAGACCGTATAAACTTTCGAGTGTGCTATTGCTCTGTAACCTGATATCCCGTCCTATAAAAGTTAAATTACCCAGTGCAGAAATAGTATTAAGCGAGGGATTTCCTCCACTGAAGTCTCCGAGAATAAGTGATGATTCAATGTATTTCAGATTATTGAGTCCATCAAGACTTGTCAACAAATTATTATTATAGATCAGCAGATCACCAGCAATCGAATCAACTGCTTCTAATCCGTGCATTGACTGAAGGTTTTCATTATCCCAGATAGCCAGTCTTGAGCCAGGAAAAGTCAGATTATTCAAGCCTGTAAGATCAGTGAGATTATTGTTTCCTGTAATAAAAACGAAACCATTAATACGGGTTAATGATTGCAGACCAAGAAGACTGGTAATATCTGATCCGTTAATCTCAACTTTTCCTTCAATCATTGTGCACCCGGGGTAGTTAACAGGAAAGCTGTCGATCTGTGCCTGTGTTTCAAAAATAATACCTTCAGGCAGACAGGACTGAGCAATTCCATTGAACCAGAGAAAAAGACTGATTAATAATACTACTGACTTTTTCATTTAATTATTTTTTTGGTAATGGATAATGTATAATTTATGGTAATCTTGATTCCAAAACAAACAAAATCTGCAATTTTGTTTTGCTTTCTCAGGTCAAATGCGACTTTGTTCATGCTAACTGTAAGGTTTTTGCTGTTTGTTCTGTTACAGTCCTCCAAATGTAATTCTTTAATTCAGAAATTAATAATATCCGTTTACTTTATTTAAACAGGATGGTTTTTTCAGAATTCACTCTGAATGACATCCATTATCAATAGTTCAATATGGCAATTATGTAATATTTGATGAGAAATGTGTAATGCACATGGGTGTTATGCATTGTAATTTTGTTCCAGTTTTAACTAATACAATAGCAAGGTGACAAAATATTCAAAAAAGGCGCAGGAAAAAATCGGGGAAGTAATGCATGAGTTTCAGGAAGGAACATTGAAATCCGGAAAAAATGGCATTGGTGGAAAAGTGAAAAGCAGAAAGCAGGCTATTGCTATTGGAATCAGTGAAGCACGGGAAGCCGGGTTAAAAGTCCCTCCCGAAGGTAAGCCTTGATAATTGCTGGTCTCGTAACAAATAATAAAGTTTCATTTTGGCAATAATCTGAAATTGAGTTCATGGTTTAAACTTTGTAACTGCTTATTATCGTGAAAGTTGAAGCAAATAACATGATTGAAAGGTTTTAGAGGACAAATTAATTATTAGTAATAAAAAGAGAGGTTTATATGAATAATGGATATATGCAATACATACCCGAAATGGGGATGGGATGGGGAATAATTATTTTCATTGCAATTCTGGTAGTTGTGGTTGGAATTTATGCAAAAATTCGAAAAAGATGAAAAAATTCAATCAAAACGATGCAAAGCGAATAGGGGAGGATCTCCAAATCAACTGGAAAGAAATTCATCTTGGCGAGTTTACAAAAGGATTAAATGTAGAACTTGAGCATGGATCAAAAGATCCTCAGACTAATATCACCGGCAATAATGGAAAATTAACCGGCGAAATAGCTTTGGCTCATTTAAAAGAGATTCCTGATTATTATATCAGGCTTGCTAAAATGGAAAAGATTGCCAAAGGGCAAAATAAATAGTCATTAATACAAAATGTATGAATAATTTATTCAGAGGACTTTTATCAGGCTATGGAGCAATGAAATTAGGTGGCGGTTGTTTTGGCTCTATCGTGGTTTTTATTATTATATGGCTGTTGCTAGGGCAATGTAGTTAGTATAATTGTCTGAAAATCAAAAAAGTGCGATCGATGTGCAAATGCAAAGAATCGCATATAACTTTTTAGTAATTCGTAAAAATGGTCCGGATGGTATAGCAGGTTGTTCCAGAATTTGCTGGCTGATCAGGAAGTTGCAATGGTTAACATAAATATTCCTGAGTATAGACGATACTTTGCTTCACCAGATTCTTTTACTACACAAAATGCCAAATGTTGAATTTTGACAATTTCTAAGTCACATGGTTTCTTAAAGCCTCTTCTTGTCAGATGTAAAAAATCTAACCGAATACTTCATAAAATTCAAACTGCCTGGGAATTTAATTGATTAACCAGCTAATTCCCGTTGCCTGTCCGATCTATCTGCGATTGTTGTATTGGGTTTCAGTTTTCAAAGCCTTCTTCCGTTTCGGGTATTTTAGCAAGCAGGTCAAGCGTACCTTTCTTATATAATTTATTGACAAGTTCTATTGTGCTTTTATAAGAATTGAACGCATTGGGTTCGGCTTTGAGGTCTATAGTGTCCATTTCTGGTGTTGCTTTGCCGATTTTTATGGGATTAACTGAGTGATCAGTTCCTTTACAACAATTGATGCAATCAATACGCCATTCAGCATGGCGCATTTCATTCATTTCCCGTCCGTGAAAGGCAAGGTAGAGTTTTGCATAACCCCAGTTTTCACGCATTCCGGAGGGCACTTTATACGGGTTAGTGGCGGTTAATCCGGCCATCACAAGTGAGTTTAAAACTGTAATCAGATCTTCATTTTCTTTCATATAGAAAATATTTATAGAGTTGAGTGAATGATTTTTACACCAGCAAAATTGGTCAACTCAGACGGAGAAAGTGTTACAGAATTATTGGAAAAAACTATATAATTCACACATTTAGAAGAACACTCAGATGTATAAGATTGGTTCCATTTGTTAAAATACTGTAGTAGAAAGGATAGCCGATGGCAACATTTAAAATCAAATTTTCATTTCTCCATGAAAGATTGCCAGTGGAACCTTTTTTGTTTCAAAATTAAGTGAAGAGCTTCCCGTCCACGTATCAAGTCACTTCGCTGCTAAACTCATGCTTTTCTCCAAAACCAACCGCTCAGTTGAAAGTCCTATGATTCACAAAAATTTGCATTCGCATGATGATTTTAAAAAAAATGTGATGCATCCATTGATAATATTCAATATTTTTGCCCTCTTATGAAAAAAATAATTGCATATTGCTTTATCCTGATTGCCGGTGTTATCCTACTGGCACACGATTTAGTGCCACATCATCACCATGATGATCATGCAATTGAACAATCAGAAAGCATTGATTCAAAAAGCGATAAAGAACATCACCACGATTTCCCCGAACACAAACACCAACAGAAAGATTATTTATTTGTCATTCGTCAGGCTTTTGTTTTATCGCCTAACCTTGGCAGACTTTTAGACGATGATGATGATGAATGCACAGGTATTTTCGGGCTTGATTATTTCTTTATCCACACTCCTGTTTTTTTATTTGTTTACACCCCACCTGACTATAAAATACCCATTTGGGATAAAACTCAAGAGTTTACAACTGCTGTAACCTATACTTTTGGTTTGCGGGCTCCACCTGCTGTTTAGAAATTGTCTAAAATTTATTCTTTGGCATATTTTCGTGAATTAAGCCCTCATACTTCGTTAAAATCTCCGTCAATAGCGCTGCTATTAACGTCAATTTTGCCTCGGCTGAGAACTTAATTCCTCAAAAAACTACTCAAAAATAAAATCCAGACAGTTTCTAAGAATTTATTAGCTCTATTTGCTGCATCTTGCCGTAGGTTGTAAAACAAAAACGATATATCAAATCTATGATAAATGCCATAAGGACATGCATCGAGAGAATCTAATTCATCAGCTGCAGAGAAAATCAAAACACCCACAGCAATATCTGCACGAACAAAACATATTTAGGCACCACTGTGCAAACTTCATTCAACTGATCATCCACTGCCGTTTTAAACTAACCACTTTTTTTGCACTTAATGACTTTTTATATCGCAATTGAACTCAAAACTGCACAAAAATTATCGGATAATGAAATTTTTTTTTTAGTTGATTTATATTACAGTGGCGATGGATTTTTGATGCACGAGTTAAAATGGAGTGGATGACAAATCTGATAATTAAAGAACAGTGTAAGGTACTGATTATAAATCAGCACCAGCGGGGGGCACTGATTTTAAATCAGCACCAGCGGGGGGCACTGATTTTAAATCAGCGCCAGCGAGGGGGGCAATGCCTTGCAAGGGCGATGAAGTTGTTTGACTACAATTGCTCGAAGCAACAGCAGCATGAAACAAAGAATGTGTATCCTGCTCACAATTTTTTAAATGACATAAAAAATGGAGCATCATATTAAAAATCTGATTAATCAAGAATAAAAGATTCATAGTTTCCAGTATCTACCAACCCAAATGTGTGTTGTGGATAGGCTTTTGCGAAAGTTAAAGGAAGCCTGGCAGTAGCGTTTGCCATAAATTTGAACTCATATGTATTCAACACACCATCAAATTCTTCGATATAATCAATTTCCTGCTGTTGCCGCGTTCGCCAGAAAAAGCGGTTGCAATGTTGATTCCGGTAAACTATCTTTTTTAAGCGTTCAGCCATCAAAAAATTCTCCCATAAAGCGCCTTTATCTGCTCTGATATTGAGTGGGGCAAAATTGTTGATGATGCTGTTCCGAACTCCATTATCGTAAAAATATATCTTTCTGCCTTTGTTTAATTCGCTCCTGATATTGCGGCTAAACGATGGCAACCGGTAAATAACGAACGTCTGTTCAAGTAAAAAAATGTATCGCTCAATAGTCTCTTTATCAGCACCTACCATATTACCCAATTCATTGAAACTTACTTCGCTACCGAGCTGTAATGCCAATGCCTGAAGTATTTTTTCGAGTAGATATGGCTTTTTTACCTGTGTCAATGCAAAAAGATCTTTGAACAGAGTGCTGTCACTGATTTGTTGCAGGATTTGCTTTTCATTCCCCGGATGATTAATCACTTCAGGATAATATCCATAAATTAAGCGATGCTCTAACAGCCTTTTCTCCTCAAACAAATTCGTATGATCAACGATTTCCTGCATCCAAAACGGGAACAGGCGGTACTCGATGGCACGACCGGCCAAACTCTCTTTTATTTTATCTCTCAATTCAAATGCACTCGATCCGGTTGCGATAACCTGAAGTGATTTGATCTGATCAGCAATTATTTTAAGCGAAAGTCCGGCATTTTCGATACGTTGAGCCTCATCAATAACCAATAATTTGTAGCTGCCAAATAAAGTTTTTAGTTTGGTACCGGATGCGTTTACGAATAATTCCCTTACATCGGCATCGTCGGCATTTAACCATAGTTTTTGTGCATCGAATCCATTATATACAGTCTCAATCAGCGTGGTTTTTCCTATTTGTCGTGGTCCAAACAACAACTGAATTTTCTGTTTACCAAAATCTGCTTCTACCTGCGATTGAATTGTTCTTTTTATCATAATGGTACAAATATATGATATTTCTCGTTTCTAAACGAAGAATAGTATATTTATTTTCGTTTTGAAACGAAAATTGTAAAATAAAGTTTCCCAACAAACGAGCGGAATATACGCAGCGATCCGCAGCGGGGATTGAGTATGACACACGCGATACAAGCGCGCGCAAGCGGGGGGAGACATTATTTAAGCGAGTTAAGCGAGTTAAGCGAGTTAAGCGAGTTGAGCGAGTTGAGCGAGTTGAGCGAATTGAGCGACTTGAGTGAGATAAGCGACTGAGAGACTGAGAGACTGAGCGAGTTGAGCGAGTTGAGCGAGTTGAGCGAGTTGAGCGAGTTGAGCGAGTTGAGCGAGTTGAGCGAG
>CAJBPB010000222.1 GCA_903957365.1 uncultured Bacteroidota bacterium | reverse complement strand
TACGGATTTCGTTCAACCGGGGCTTCTCCCGATTGCTATCGGGAGGGTCGTGCCGACCACATGAAGCCCTGCTTATCAGGCACAGTGTTTTTTCTAATCATTGGTTTGCCAGTCGCCATAGTTAAACCAATTTTCTTGACCATTCTTCATTCGCTTAATTATTCGCTTCTTAGGCTTTTCCCACTTTTTGGTTTTCGTATTATAACTCTGAGAATTTTCATTGTCATAATAAATAATCCCTTTCTTATCACAACTTTCTATTAGTCTGACTCTAAGCATGAATTTCACCTTGTCCTTTTCTAATATTTTCCCTTTTGCAATACAAATATCGTCGTCATCTTTTTCTTCTTGTTCTGGTGTGGAATAACCTAAATTATAATTGAATAGGACAGTGTCTCCAACGTTATATTCAGCAAACTCTTCCTGTTTGCTTTCAAGATCTTGTTTTTCAGATTTTTCCCAGTAGTCTTTACAAAATTTTATTTGTTCATCAAATTGAATTGCTTTGTTATTTAAGTATCTATGATAGCTATCTAATATAATTCCCGACATATCGTCTGGATGATAAATTCCATAACTATTAAAGTACTTCGAAAGTCTTGATCCACTCCAAAGTTGCCAATTGTTTCGCATCCACATTCCAAATCCTAAATGCACTCTGCCGGAAAACTCTTCTTCTGTCCATTGTCTGACTTTTGTCTTAGTACTGTCAGGCCAAAAAGAGTCTATCTGAGTGAAACAATCCTCAAGGTTTTTAGGAATATAAACCCCTCGTAAACTGTCTGAAGTAAATCGCACCTTATCCTCAGCTGCCCATTTCTTTTCAATTACCTGATATGGTTTGAAGATTGAATTTTCGTCTATTTTTTGACCAAGCAGAAACTGTTTGAACGCAATTAGAATTACAGTTTCTTCGTAATAAGAAATCCCTTGCTTCTTTAAATAGTTTACAATCTTTGAATTTGCATTGTCATTACTTGTCCAATTATTAATTGTCTTGTATTCGCCCCATGGATAACTAAGTGCTTTTAAATCTGTATCTTCGGTAAGTTTGATAATTGCTTTCAAACTGTCGGAGCAATCTGAATTTAAAAATGTGACCGCTTGTTTTAAATTCTTCGGCACTTTCTTGTTTTGGCCAAAACATAAGGTGATAGTCAAAAAAACAAATGTCAATAAAAGTAGTGTTTTTTTCATTTTTTTGATAACATTCTGACTAACGTTTTTATAACTAATTGATAATATGTATTTTAAATTTTTTTAATTGATAATCTCTTCTAAACGTTAGCCTCGGAAGTCAATGTTTCCGGTATATGGAGGATTGTGCCTAACGCTCGCAGCTAGATCCAGTGCGGGCTTTCGAAGCGATTTCCTTTCAGCCGAGAAAAAAGTTAATTTGAAAGACTGATAAAAGCAAACCACCGACCCGATCGCATTGGGTTTAGATGTTGTTGGCAGCTGGCGCTCATTCAGTTTTTTTAATTTTTCCTTTGTCTGTCAAATTGAATTTAGATTTTGTAACTGTTAATAAGTCTGTCCCAGGTATTTCGTCACTTCTATCTTCATTAATCTTTCGTGTTACCAAACTGTCAATTAAAGTGATTGATTTGTCGGCATTTATTGTTACGAAATTTGAACGGTAATAGCCCATATCAAAGCCTACAGACTGATAAATTACAAATGAGTCCAATTCATTCCCATCTTTGTCAATCGTTATTAATAAAGGTGTTCCACTATCGTTTGGAATGAAACCTATTATTGTAATAAAGTCTTTCGCCTCGAATATTTTTCCAAATGCCGAGAAGGAATTTTTGTATTTTAACTCTTTTAGGATTTTATTATTTGGCAAGTTTACTGCATTTATTCTTATATCACCATTTGAGTTGAAAACTATTGGTGTCACAATTAATGGCAGTTTGTCTCTTAGTTCTATAAAATCAGAGTTCTTGTCTTGAATTTGTCCGGTGCAATTAATGAAAAGAATAAGTCCAAAAAGAGTTAATAGTTTCATAGTTGTCTTTTTTTTTGCGCTTCTGACTAACGTTTTTGTAACTTACTGGTATTATGCATTTTATTAATCATTTTTTCATTCTTTTTTGTCACTTTAAAATTATCTCCAAACGTTAGCTTCGGAAGTCAATGGTTCCGGTATTTGAAGGATTGCTGCCAACGAATGGCTAATCGCCTTTTGGCAGTTGTTTCATGATTAAATTTTAAACCCACATTCATTTCATCTTCCGGTTGGATTATGTTTAATCAATCTTTTGTCTGACAAATCTAACCCATAAAAACATGATTTACAAATAGTTTTTGTTAGTGAAATCAGGTAATTCAAATAATCTGGCAGCTAAAAAATAAAAAAACTCCTGAAAACCATTTATTATTGGTTTTCAGGAGCCTTTTTGTCAGAAATTGAATGTTACCAACCTCCGCCCAAAGATTTATATAGCGTCAGATAAGCGCTTAACTGTTGTGCCTTTGTGGCTGAAGCCCCTAACTCAGAATCGAGCATGGCAGTTTCTGCAATCAATACTTCGATATAATCGGAATAACCGTTTGAATACCGTTCCTGCGATAGCATCAGTGCTTTGGATGCTGCTGCAGCCTGTTTTTTTCGGGCTTCATATTCTTCTTTATACATTTGAATAGAAACCAGCGAGTTCTCAACTTCACCAAGCGCGGATATGTATGTGCTAATATAATTATTAGCAGCTATTTCCGCTTCCTTTCTCTGCATTTCGACCCTTCTTTTATTCTTTCCAAAATTGAAAATCGGACCGAGTATGGTGGCAGATGCATTTGTGATAATGGATGCATCGGTGAATAAAGTTGTAAGATCACCACTTGCAACACCAAAAAGACCTGTCAGACTCAGACTTGGAAAACGCATGGCCTGGGCGATACCGATACGTTCAGTTTCAGCCTGCATCATCAATTCGGCCTGTTTCACATCCGGTCTCTGTTCGAGCAGATAAGATGGCAATCCAGCCGGAATCAAAGGAAACTCTCCCTGATCAACATTTGCAAGTCCACGTGGAATTGGTTGTGGCATCTGACCGAGTAAAATATTCAGGCTTCTTTCAGTAGAATTCAATTGCCTTCTGGTACTGCTAACCGTTGCTTTTGCAATAGACAGCTGCTGATCAGCCTGCAGCATATCAAGTTCGGAAACATCGCCACCCAAAAACCTTTCATTAATAATATTGAAATATTCTGTCCGGCTGACGACCGTTTGTTCAGCTATCATCAACCGATTATCCAGATCACGTAAAAGGAAATAAAGGCTGGCTACATCACTTATTAAAATGGTTGTAATGGCTTTTACACCTTCTTCGCTCGCCAGTATTTCAGCATAGGCGACACGGTTTGCATGACGCACTTTTCCCCAGAAATCAATTTCCCAGGAGGCATTGATATTTAGGTTGTAATTGTTTGGAGATGATCCATTTACGTTGGCATTCGCACTATACCCGAAGGAAGGCCAGAAATCGGCTTTCGACATGCCGTACAAATCCCTTGATTGTTCAATCCGGATCAAAGCATTGTCAAGATCGTAGTTTTTGGCAAGGGCTTCGTCAATTAAACTGTTTAACACAGTGTCGTTGAAAATGTCAAACCATTTTAAATTGAAAATGGTGTCGTTAGTATTCACATATGCCGACTGTTCGACCCACGCATCAGGTGCTTTCATATCGGGTCGTGTATATTTCGGTCCGACCAGACAGGATGAAAGGATGGTTATGAGTACTATTGAGCTTAGAATTATCTTTTTCATCTTAGTTTTCCTCCTTCGTTTTAATTACCTCAGGATCAACATTTTTCTTTTTACCAAAACCCTCAATCATTACAAAGAGTGCCGGTACCAATAATACCCCAAGAATTGTTGCGATTAACATCCCACTGAAAACGGCCATTCCCATAACGATACGGGCCTGCGAACCAGCTCCTGTCGCGGTTAACAAAGGAACAACACCCAGAATAAAGGCGAATGCGGTCATCAGGATGGGTCTGAATCGCAGCTTGGCGGAGTTCATAGCCGATTCCATCAGTGATTTACCGGACTCTTGCTCCATCTTGGCAAACTCAACGATAAGGATGGCATTTTTCGCAGCAAGACCGATTAGCATGACCAATCCTATTTGTGCAAATACATTAATTACATAAGCATCGTTTGCAAACCGGGCCAGAAACAAACCTAAAAACGCGCCAAACACGGCAAACGGTGTTCCCAGCAGAACGCTGAACGGCAATTTCCAGCTTTCGTACTGAGCTGCAAGAATCAGGAATACGAAAACCAAAGCCATGATAAATACCGAACTTCCGCCAGGGGAGTGTTTTTCCTGATACGACAAGTTAATATAATCATAGCTCATATCTGCCGGGAGGACTTGTGCTGCAACTTCTTCCAGAGCTTTCATGGCCTGCGAGCTGCTATAACCATCAGCGGGTGCACCTCCGATTTCGGCGGCACGGAACAGGTTAAGCCGGTTTGTAAAGTCGGGGCCGGTCACTTTGGTAGCAGTTACCAGCGTTGAGATGGGTAACATATCACCATTGCTATTTTTAATATAAATCGAATGCAGAGCATCAGGAGTTACACGATCCTGGCCTTCGGCCTGAATAAAAACTTTGTATTGTCGTCCAAAGCGGTTGAAATCATTTACATAGTTAGCACCTAAATATGCGCCCAGCGCTTCGGTAACCTTGGAAACCGGAATGCCAAGCTTCATAGCTTTTTCATTGTCAATTTCAAGCTTTATCTGTGGTGATCCAGCATTGTAAGTGGAATAAATCCGTTTGATTTCGGGACGTTTCTGAGCTGCGGCGATAAAGGTTTTTGTTTGTTGTTCCAGATATTGTGGCGTATTTCCACCACGATCCTGCAACATCATACTAAACCCTGCAGAGGCTCCTAGTCCCTGAATAGCCGGTGGACCAAAGGCCATCACAGTTGCATTGGTAATTTCGGCAGCGAAAATCTTGTTTAATTTATCTGTCAGCTGAGCTGCTGTCATTTCCGGTCTTTCTCCCCACTCTTTCAACGACACAAAAATAAAGCCGTTGGATGGCAGGTATGATCCCGTTAGCAAACTGAACCCATTGATCGTTGTGTAAGCTTTCAGAACTTCCTCTTTCGCCAGAATTTCTTCAACTTTGCGTGCAACTTCATCGGTTCGTTGCAAAGACGAGGCAGGGGGAGTATTAATGTTTACAAGTACATAACCCATATCTTCTTCAGGAATAAATCCGGTAGGCACCTTAACTCCCAGAATTCCGGCAGCAACAATCACCACGGCAAATAAAACAAATACACGAATAGCTTTCTTGGCAAAATATCCGGCTCCTCCAAGGTATTTGATTGTTACAGTTTCAAATACTTTATTGAACCCCCGGTAGAATTTTGGAAGAAGTCCGGTTTGCTGATCGAGTGGTTTGGTGGGTTTTAAAAGCAGAGCACACAAGGCCGGACTGAGTGATAATGCACTGAACGCAGAGAATGCTACTGAAACCGCAATGGTTAAAGCGAACTGCTGGTAGAATCTGCCGGTAATACCCGGAGTCATGGCAACAGGAACGAATACGGCAATCAGAATCAGGGCAATAGCAACTACCGGACCGGAAACCTCTTTCATGGCCTGAATGGTGGCATCTTTTGGTGATTTCCCATGTTCAATATGGTGCATGACAGCCTCCACAACCACGATCGCATCATCAACCACGATACCGATGGCAAGCACCAATCCAAGCAGGGATAAAGTATTTATTGAGAATCCGAGTAAAGGAAATACAGCGATAGCACCCAGTAAGGACACAGGAACCGTTATTAAAGGTATTAATGTTGCTCTCCAGTTTTGAAGGAAGATAAATACCACAAGGATTACCAAAAGTATAGCTTCAAACAGTGTATGAACGATATCAGTAATCCCCTCGGTAATAGCCAAAGTGGTATCCAACGATTCCTGATACTGGATATCTTTTGGAAACCGTTTTGACATTTCTTCCATTGCAGCCTTTGCATTAGCGGCAACTTCAAGGGCATTACTACCCGGCATCTGATATATCGCGATTGCAGCAGTAGGCTTTCCGTTTCGACGAACTATTGAACTGTAGTTTTCTGTTCCCAGTTCAATTCGTGAAACATCGCCAAGTAAAACCTGCGAACCATCTTCTTTACTTTTTACAATTATTTCGGAAAATTGTTTCTCGGTAACCAAACGATCCTGAAGCGTGGCACTGTAGGTAAATTCTGTTCCGGGCGGAGCAGGTTCAGAACCAAATTTTCCCCCCGGAGAGATCATATTCTGATCGTTCAGTGCTTTCTTAATTTCGTCAACAGTGATGCCCAGCTTGCTCATCTGACTGGCATTCAGCCATATTCGCATAGAGTAATCACTTCCAAAAAGAGAAACCTCTCCAACGCCCCTGATTCGGGCTAAAGCATCTACAATATTAATACTTGCATAATTGTTCAGAAATTTCGCATCCATGTTGGGATTTTCTGAAGTAATTGTGAATAGCAGCATTGGAAAAGACAAGGATTTTTTGATGGAAACCCCCTGTTGCTTCACACTCTGAGGTAAAAATGGTTCGGCCTGCTTTTCCCTGTTTTGGGTAAGCATATTGGCATTGTCAAGATTAGTCCCCACATCAAAGGTTACTTCTATTGTGAGCGCACCGTCTGATGTATTGATTGATTTCATATACAGCATGTTTTCAACACCATTCACCTTCTGCTCGATGGGTGTTGCAACAGCCTGTTCAACATTTAATGCATTGGCTCCGGTAAATGAAGTGGTGATTTTTACCAAAGGAGGTACAATATCGGGGTATTGTGCCACAGGGGTCTTTTGCAGGGCAAGATAACCAAGTATACAAATAATGATACTGATTACCATGGCAACTATTGGTCGTCGGACGAAAAATTCTCCCATAAGATTTTCTATTAGTTAATTGTAACTATCTGTTAATTATTGAACATTCATCCCTGGCTTCCAGTCAACCATTTTGGGACTAATTACTGAACCATTCCGTAAAAGCTGTGTGCCTCCAAATGCAATTTTATCTCCTGGCTTCAGACCATTTTCAACAACATACGCATTCTGGAATGCTGGTCCGGGTTTTATAATCTGAAGTTGCACTTTATTACTTTCATCCACAACATACACCTGGTAAATCCCTTGCATTTCGATGACTGCACGCTGTGGAATGACAAGGGCATTTGGACGGATATCCGTAACAAAAAGAAGCTTTACGTATTGACCCGGGCGCAATAATTTATCTGTGTTAGGAAAAGCTGCTTCGAACGTGATTGCTCCGGTAGCCGGATCAATCTGACGGTCGGCAAAACTTAACTGGCCAGACTCAGGATACATGCTTCCGTCCGACAATTTCATTTTGATGGATTTTCCACTGCCTTTTAATTTCGAATCAGTAGAAGAAACCTCTCTGTAAATTCTTAAAAATTCCCGTTCGCTGAGAGTAAACCTAACCCTAATATCACCTAAATCTGAGATAGTGTTTAGTACCGAAAAAGGACCCGGTTGAACATAATCACCAACCCTCAATTTCGAAATCCCTATTAATCCTGAAATTGGCGCAGTGATTCTGCAATATCCCAATTTAATATTTGCATTTTCCAAAGTAGCTTCTGCTGCTGAAATTTTGGCTTTGGCCGCTTCATTCGCCGCTTTGGCAGCAACCAACTCGCGCTGACTCACTGCGTTTATCTTCGCCAGGGGTTCAATCATTTCCAAATCTGATTTGGCTTTGGCCAGATCAGCTTGTGCTTCTGCTAATCCGGCTTTGGCTTCGTTAACTTTCGACTGAAAGGGCAATGGATCGATGGTGTAAAGCAATTGCCCTTGTGTAACCAGATTTCCTTCTTTAAAATTAAGACTAAGAATTACTCCATCTACACGAGGATTAATCTGGATATCAGATTGACCAAAAGTCTGGCCGGTATATTCCGATTCGATTCTGACATCCTGTTGAAGCACATTGGTTACCGAAATTTCAAGAGGTGCATCAGCTGGTGCCGCTTTCTTTCCATTACACGAAAAGAAAACAAGAACCGCGGGTAAAATCAGGATTTTTGTGAGTAATTTGTTCATATTGTCTTGATTATTAGTTTGTAATATAATTTTTGCGATTAAATTTCAGGTTTATTGATTTATACAAAACTATAATAAATTTAGAATAATGCTATAATTTCAACTCTAATAGTATTGTTAGATAAATTTATGGGAAAATTAATGATTTTATTTATTTGTAGCATGGATTATACATTTTACTTTTAATAAATGTGAATATATCTTTGGGACGTTCAACCCCGGCCAAATCACTGTTGAAAATTTCTTCAGCAACTTTTACAGCCACATGGATTGATACTTCAAGAATATCGTTTATCCCAGGATAGATTACTCTACTTCATAATGTGCATGGGTAATATGTTCATAAACAGTTATCCTTGACTCCATTGATATTTATATTTGTGAATATTATAAAATCATGATACAAGCATTACCCAAATAATCGCCAGTAACGGACCAAGCAAACCAACCAGTATTCCTCCCAGCCTGAAATCCTTCTGTTCGAGTAGTCCGGTGCTGAAAGCGATGGCATTCGGAGGTGTTGATACTGGTAAAAACATGGCTGTTGAAGCTGAGATAGCAATTACCATTGCTACTTCAAGTTTCATATCTGGTAAGATGGCCATTCCCATCGGTATCATTACTGTGCTCGCTGCTGTATTACTCATAATGTTGGAAAACAGCATTGTTAAATAAGCAAAAACAAAAATCAAAACCATACTGTTTAAATTCAAAGAAATCAGCATTTGGGCATAGTGATTTAACAGGCCTGTTTGTTCAAGAGCCAGTCCGAGTGACAAACCACCTGCAACCAGCAACAAAGTATCCCACGGTAATCCCTGAATATCTTTTCCATCAAGAACACCTGTTACCGTCAGTATTACAAGTGGAACGGCACAAATAGACGCTACCGTCAGACCATGCAGGGAAGTGGTTAACCATAACCCTACAGTTACAAAGATAACTGCGGTTACAATTTTACGTTTTAACATTGATTCTTCATTTGATCCAACCTTATTATCTTCGAGAAAATCCAGAGATATGGGTGTTGTATCTTTGATGTAAATTGAAATCAGGGCAATGCAACCAATAGCTGTTAAGGCAAAAGAAACAGGAATGCCAAATTTCATCCAGTCGATGAACTCGATAATTATCCCGGCGCTTTTCAACGCACCCGCACCAATCGCGTTCGGAGGCGTCCCGATGATTGTGCCTATGCCCCCTGTGGCTGCGGCCAATGGAATACCTAAAAGCAATGCTTTAGCTATCCCTGATTTTTTTCCAAGAGCTGTGAGCAAAGGTAAAATTGCTGCAATGATCATTGAGGTCGTTGCGGTGTTTGACATCAGCATAGAGGCAATCATAGTAGTTCCCATGAGTCCGATAAGCAAATGCCTTGGATTTGTTCCCGAAAGCTTCAGCGTATATTTAAATAGTGCCTGATCGAGTTTAGTCTTGGTCATTGCGGCAGCCAGAAAAAACCCACCAAGCAGCAGCCAGATCATACTACTTGAAAATGTTTGGCCATACTTTTCAATATTTTCCGGGGCTGAATTGAAATAGCTGTTCCCCAGTGCGAACACAAGATATGCGATAATAAAAAGACTAACTGCAAATGCCGGAATAGCCTCGGAAAGCCACAATCCTATGGAAAAGAACAATAAGAAGATTACATAAATCTGTGAATCGGTAAAACCTGGCTCTTTTAAAATTATTGTTAATGACAATGCTGTCACAAAGGATAGCATGAACATGTAAACTGATTTAAACCGATACCAGTGTCCGATGGTGTTTTTTTCTTCCATGTTATTCATGTTTCACGTATGTTAAAACAAGTTTCATGTATATTACTTTTTAATTTTTAGTGCCGGATTTCAGGTTTCAGAGAGCAATTTACCAACCATGATTGCTCTAATTACAGTTGAAAATTGTCAATCTATGAATTCGCTTTACCCGGAACCCTGCACCCTCATCTTGCAAGTTTCAATTTTATTCTTCAAACTTTCTTTAAATGCAAAACGATCAGTTTTATTGAAATGTATCGAAATCAAAGCTTTAATCTCAATGCTTCAATGATACTGCTGGCTGTTATTGAAATGTAACTTCCAACCTTATACAGGCCGGAAGCAGTACTGTTAAGTTCAGGAGAATTTTCTCAAATTCAACTTCAGCTTATACCAAACTTACGAATACTGCCTCCGGCCAACCATACCAACCAAATCTCTTTCAACTAGAATATCCCGAGTGGTGATACAAAACCCAGGGCAAACCTGCCTTTGGTCATGTCAACAACATCAATCCTCTCTTTTGCAAAGTCAGAGTATTTGTATGATCTTCCAACCCAGTTGGCATAAAACCGAAGATTCAGGTCTTTGAACGGATAATACTCCACTGTTGGAATAAAGCCATACGCAGTCCGGAAATGCTCATCATAACCAGGAAGATTCTTAGCATCTTCATCTTTCCAGTTTGCAATATCCATCATCCCGACAAAAGCAAGATTAATTTTTGGACTTACCCTGTAATACAGGTGTAACCAATGTCCGATATACACAGTGTTTTCAAGGGCATAAGTATATTCTGATGATGCATTGACCTGTTCACTGATAATATAGGAGCGGTCCAGATCTTCCTGACTCCATTTAAAGTCGTATTCAACAGTGAATTTACCAAGTTTTAACTGGTTACCCAGCGCAATATAATTCATGCCTGCCGGCTGATCCAATGCAGTATTTCGGGCTTCGTTATGATAGGCATAAGACCAGATGGTATTGAACTTTCCATTGAAAAGACTTCCCCTCCAGTTAAATACAAATGCCAGTGGTAGTTTCGATTCTTCGTAATCAGGCTGTGTACCGTATAAATCGTTAAATGAATTTGTCCTCGAATCGAGTGCCTGAAAAGTAAACTGGTGCTGTGGTGTGGCCTGATAGCTAACACCAACGCCGGTTAAAAAATTATCAGCATACTCGATAATATCGGAGTATTCGTAGATATCGATCGGATTATAATCGAATTCGTAGGCTCCCCAATCGGCACACATTTTACCAGCAGAGATACTTAGCTTTTGGGTAACATCCACCCGGATGAAAGCCAGGTCGGTCGAACGGCTGATACCATCGATGGATTGTGGTTCCTGAGCGCGGGTATAGCGGTCGCGGAAACGGAAATACACTCTGTCATGTACTTTACCTTTGAATTCAAGCCGGAACTGCTCGATATTGAACCGGGAACCCATATAATCACCATCCTGAAATTCATTCCGAAAAGCAAAGCGTTGGTTCGCTATCATGCTCATGTTTTTCAGAAGACCTTGTTTTTCTTCAGGAATGAGTGTTTTGTAATACGTAGTATCACCCATCTGAGGTTCCTTTACCTGCGCCATGATGGCGGCAGGCAGAAACAGGAGTGCAATTATCCAGATTTTTCTGCAGATTGCTTTCATAGTTTGGGATTGATAGATTAGTATTCAATATACAATCTCTGTAAATCTTCTCTGCTCCGGTCTTTTTTCAAAAGTGCCAGCATTAAAAGTATCCTGGCTTTTTGAGGATTTAGTTCAGCAGATGAAACGGTACCATAATCTGCATCAACTATTTCACCTTTAATTAAAACTGCTCCAACAGGCACGCGCGAAGCCCTTACAACAGGCACACCAGCTTTCGTAGCTCTTTTGGCTGCCTCAAGGGTTCCGGCATTCATGTTACCATCACCAACACCTGCAATTACAATTCCTTTTGCACCAGCTTTTACCATTATATCAATTAAATCAGTTGATACATCCGCACAGGTATAAACAATATCAACGCGTGGCAGTTCTTTTACTCCTTCAACAGAAAATTCGCTGTCAACAGTATGACGGCCAAATGGTTTATGGAAAAATTCTACTTCCCCAAAAATACAGGTTCCCAAAAGACCTTCAAGCGGCGACTGGAATGTCTGTACAGGCGTAGTGATCATTTTTTTTACATCGTGTGCCGAATGAATATCGTCATTCATTAAAACCATTACACCATATCCTTTTGCCAAAGGGCTTGCTGCAATAGCAACCGCATTGTACATATTCAGCGGCCCGTCAGCGCTTAATGCGGTTGAAGGACGCATTGAACCGGTTAAAACAACAGGTTTATCACTTTTAACCACCAGATTGAGGAAAAAAGCAGTCTCTTCCTGGGTATCGGTACCGTGTGTAATCACCACGCCATCAACATCTTTGCTTTTCAGCAATTCGTTAATACGGTTTGCCAGATCGAGCCACACTTTCACATTCATATCCTGTGAACCTACGTTTGCGAGTTGTTCTCCCCTTAAATTAGCCAGGCTGCGAATATTTGGAACAGCATCAATCATGGCTTCAATTTTAACCTGACCGGAGGTGTATGATGATCCGGTTGAGCTTGTTCCGGCACCTGCAATAGTGCCACCGGTTGCAAGAATCACTACATTGGGCAGTTTTTTAGTTTGACCATACCCAGGTATGCTTACCGACAGTAATAACGCTATAAGCGCGTTTGTAAAATACATTGTGAATTTTTTCATGGTTTTTTTGTTTTAAGATTAGTGATTAGGTTCTTTATTTCTGTCCGGTCATTGCAGCCGGATCTAAAAGCTTTTTGATCTGATCTTCAGTCAGTAATTTCTTCTCACGGATCAGTTCCAGAATTCCTTTGTTGGTTTGAAGAGCCTCCTTCGCTAGTTCAGTGGTTTTTTCATAACCAAGAACAGGGTTCAGAGCTGTAACAATTCCGACGCTACGGTCAATGTAATGTTTAAGTACATCTTCATTGGCAGTAATACCATCAATGCAATTTTTTCTGAACAAGGGCAATGTTTTGTAAAAAAGTGCCTGAGATTCCATAATTGCAACAGCCACTACGGGTTCATAGGCATTAAGCTGAAGCAATCCGTTTTGGGATGCAATGGTAACCGTAACATCGTTGCCAATCACCTTGTAGCAAACCTCATTCATTAACTCAGGCATTACAGGATTAACTTTGCCAGGCATAATGGATGAACCTGGTTGAAGCGCAGGTAAGTTGATTTCGAAGATACCGGTGCGTGGACCCATTGCAAGAATAATTAAGTCGCTGCTGATTTTGGATAAGGCAACGGAAAGGCTCTTTAATGCGGAAGAATACATGACAAATCCCTGCATGCTCGATGTGGCAGCAATAAGTTCAGGATGCAATACCATTGGTTTGCCGGTAATCTCCGCAAGATGCACCGCACATTTTTCAGCATACCCTGGCGATGCTGTAATACCAGTTCCAATTGCCGTAGCTCCCATATTTTGTTCATACAGATAGGCTTCACATTTTATCAGACCTGATATTTCTGCATCAAGCTGGTAGCCAAAAGCATGAAACTCCTGACCCAGGGTCATTGGAACAGCGTCCTGACCTTCGGTGCGGCCCATCTTCAGCATATTTCCAAATTCGTCTCCTTTTTTATGAAGAGCTTCTGACAGGAGTTTTAGTTCTTTAACGAGTTTATCATTATGCAATAATAAAGCAACATGAATGGCTGTAGGATAAACATCGTTTGTCGATTGTCCCATATTTAAATCATCGTGCGGCTCAATATACTGGTATTCGCCTTTTTTCTTTCCCATCATTTCAAGTGCAATGTTTGCAAGAACTTCACAGGAATTCATATTGGCTGATGTTCCGGCGCCGCCCTGGTATAGGTCAACCAGAAACTGGTCGTGGTATTTGCCATCTATTACTGCCTGACAGGCTTTCTCAATAGCAACAAATTTATCTTTTTTCATACGGCCAATGTCAGTGTTTGCCCTCGCAGCAGCCAGTTTTACCATAGCAAAAGCCCGGACATAATCAGGATAGAAATTTGTTTTCACACCGCTTACCTGAAAATTCTCCAGGGCACGTGCGGTCTGTACACCATAGTAAGCATCAGCAGGAATCCGTTTTTCACCCAAAAGATCTTTTTCTATCCGGAATTGCTGAGCATACGAACTCATCCCGAGAAAAAGCAATGTGGCAAACAATAAAATTTTAGAAACTTTTTTCATGCGATTATAATTTAGTGGTTTATAATAAAATGGATTGAAGAATTAACCCGGCGATAACTGCCGCAGCCGTTGTTACGAGTCCCGGAAGCATAAAACTGTGATTCAGAACATATTTTCCAATTTTGGTAGTTCCGGTACGGTCAAATTGTATTGCCGTAAGCAAAGTCGGATATCCCGGGATAAAGAAGTGACCAATCACAGCAGGGAAAATTCCTACCAGAAATGCAGGTGCCATTCCCAGCGACAAGCCCAGAGGCATTAATGCTTTGGTGGTTGCAGCCTGACTGAAAAGCAGTATGCTGAGTGTAAACAATGCGAGTGCAAACAGCCAAGGATAAGCTGTAACAAGTTCACCTAATGTTTCCTTAATCTGAACATAATTGTGTTCCATAAATGTTCCGCTCATCCAGACAACCCCGAAAACTGCAATCGTTGCCTGACCGGCAGAAGCGAACAAACTTGCTTTGGTAACCTGCGCTGCTGTTGTATCAGCGAAAAGGATAATCAAACCGGCTGCTGATAACATAATCATCATGATCATTGAGGGTATCTGAACCTGACCTGCAGCGTTAACTGCAAAATTCGGTGTGAATCCTTCTTTTCCTGAAAATTCAGGCAGCAATGCCGGGAAAGATCCCAGAAGAACAACTCCCAAAACAGCTAAACCAAAAATTACAACTGATTTGATAGCACTTGGCTTCAGAACGATTTCCGAATTCCGTGAATCACCTTCGATGCTATTGGCAAATACAGGATCTTTCATCTTTTCAATGAATTCAGGATCTTTATCGAGTTCTTTTCCCTTTTTCAAAACAAACAGGATTCCGACAATCACACCTATTAAGGTTGAAGGAATGCAAACCATTAGTATATCAGCCAGTTTTATTCCATTTGCGACTAACACCGTCAATAATGCGGCCGAGGCAGCTGATACCGGGCTGGCAGTTATACCCATATGGGCAGCCGTAACACTCATGCTTAAAGCCCTTTCGGGACGAACACGTGCTTTGGTGGCAACCTCAGCAATAATCGGCAGAATGGAATAGGAGATATGTGCCGTTCCTGCAAACAAAGTGAAACAATAAGTAACCAAAGGCCCCAGGATTGTAATTTGTTCAGGATGGCTCCTCAGTATTTTAGCGGCTACATTTA
Organism: uncultured Bacteroidota bacterium; assembly: GCA_903957365.1. Classification (GTDB taxonomy): domain Bacteria; phylum Bacteroidota; class Bacteroidia; order Bacteroidales; family F082; genus CAJBPB01. The sequence continues at coordinate 5,185 of CAJBPB010000222.1, read as the reverse complement.
CCAGATAATCCATTCCCCCGGCAGCCTGCAATGCTGCGGCTGCAGTTACAACACTTAAAATAATCAGCATTACTTCGAGCGGAGGATCGGCTGGCTGCATGCCAAATACGAAAAGCAGTATTAATAATCCGATCATACCCATTACTCCTAAACCAATACCCGACATGCGGGAACCGATAAAGATGCATATCAACAAAATGCCAAGTTGCAGAAAGATCATTTTTTGATAAAATTGTTACATTCTAATTACTCTGATGTTAGCTTCATTATGTTTTATTATGCTTCAGCCAGGTTGTATTTTATCATATCTTTCAATGCTTCACCATCAACCGGCTTTCGCAAATAAGCTTTTACTCCGTATTGACGGCAACATTCACGACTTGGAAAGTCGTCAAATGCGGTAACTACAATAACCGATATATGCACATTATCCTGACTCATTTTTTTAAGCAGATCGCATCCATTCATTCCGGGCAGATGCAGATCGAGAATCAGGATATCCTTTTCAACCGGCTTTACTTTTGATAAAAAATCTTCAGCAGTTTCAAAGGATTCCAAATCCATTTCAGCAGACCTCAGAAAAATCTCTAATCCACGCCTTACCGACATATTGTCGTCTATTAAATAAATCATGACCGGAACTAATTGATCATTAAATGATTGAAAATTTACACAAATATATTGTCCGTATTTAGGTTAATCAATAGAACTTTAGGTCTATATGAATAAAATAACGCCTTTTCAGCGTATTATTTTTTCGAAAATGGCATAGCTTTGTTCAATCGAAATTCAAATTATTAATTCACTGTCGTTATATGACTTAAAACAGATTAATATGATAAACGCGTTTTTCTGGGGTTTTCTGGCAACCTTTTCCCTTTTCATAGGAGGATTGATTGGTATAATGTTCAAAATTGGCAAACGTCCGCTTGGACTGATCATGGGTTTTGGATCTGGCGTATTGTTATCCGCGGTTGCCTTTGAACTCGTTTTTAAATCGATAAAGACTTCAACAGGCAGTGGTGCTTCAATGCTGGGAATTTTATCAGGAGCAATTACCTTTTTCCTGATCGATATGTTAATCAGCAAGATGGGCGCTGCAGGGCGTAAAGAAATTTCGGGTGTACATAAGGAAAACATAGCTTTACCGATTGTGCTGGCTACCATTCTCGATGGTATTCCGGAAACACTGGTAATTGGCATGAGTTTACTGGCAGGAGGTGAAGTGGGATTAGGTATGCTTGTAGCCGTTTTTATTTCAAACCTTCCTGAAGCGATTGCCGGAACATCTGGAATGGTGGCTGGTTCCTGGAAAAAAGGCCGGATTTTATTACTATGGCTTCTTATTGCGGTTGTGTGTGCATTCAGTTCAATGGCAGGTTATGCGCTGCTCGAAAATGCAAGTCCGGTTGTGGTTTCTTTCATTCAAACATTTGCCGCCGGTGCCATCCTCGTGATGCTCTCCAATACCATGATACCAGAAGCTTATGAACATGGGAAAAAACTCGCGGGTATTTTTACTGTTTTGGGATTTGCCGTTGCGGTATCTATTGCAGTAATTGAGGCTGTGGGTCTTTAATCCGATTTGACCAGAAATCTTTACTACCTGTATCGAAAAAACATTCATCAAAGTTAAGGATTAAGATCTGATCGCATACTATGGCTGATCGCTGCTAAGAAATTGTCTGTTTCCTGCGGTAAAATGATTAAATACTTAATGAACCTACTTTTTCAGCAATCCTGATTATCTCGGGTACTGATTTCACTCCAAGTTTTTCGCAAATGCTGCGTCTGTGGAGTTTTACAGTTTGCTCAGCAATTTGCAATTCAGCTGCAATCTGTTTGTTCAGCATACCTGTTATCACATACTTCACAATCTCAGATTCACGGGGGGTTAGCATTGCAACTAATTTCTGTGATTTTCGTATTTCTTCTCTTTCTGATCTCAGTTTCTTACTCACTAACAGGGCTTCGGTAATGGATTGAAGCAGTTCATCTTCTGAAAAAGGTTTTTCGAGGAAATTCATGGCGCCTTTTTTAAGGGCCTGTACACTCATTTGAATACTTCCGCGACCTGTAATAAAAATAATTGGAAGATGAGAATTTACTTTTACCAGCATTTCCTGCAAATCAAAACCATTCATCCCATGAAGGTTCACATCAAGTACCAGACATCCAAAACCAGAATATTCTTCTCTTTCCAGATATTCCTCTGAACTACTGAAAGTTTCAACATCAAAATTATTAGCTGACAAGTATAGTGAAAGCGACTTTCTGACAAATGCGTCATCATCAATTATAAAAACCTTTTCCTTTTCATTCATCTTTCATTATTTTAAGGGTAAAGAAAAATTCCGCCCCGCCTCCTTCAGCATTTTCAGCTTTAATCGTTCCGTGGTGCCTTTCAATGATTGACCGCGATATCGACAGACCAATACCTAATCCACTATTATGATTGGTAATAAATGGTTTGAAGAGTTTATCTTTAATTGAATCACTGATTCCTGTACCATAATCACGTACAAAAACTGTCACTGAACCATTTGTTAACCGTTGTTTTATTTCTATTTTTTTTTGTGGCATTGCTGTGGATTTCATCGCCCTGGTCGCATTCGACAATAAATTCAACAAAACCTGCTGTAACTGAATCCTGTCACCTGAAACCAGAACCGGATAGTCTGATTGGCTAAAAACGACCTGAATATTATGCTGCACTGCCTCAGAATGATAAATATTTATGGTGTCCTGAATCACATCCTGAAGATTGAATGTTTCATTTTCCCTGTCTTCAGATTTCATCAGGCTTCTTATCCCGCTGATAATGCCGCCTGCACGTTTATCATCCTCAATAATATTATCGAAGATTTCTCTGGCCTGGGCTTCATCCAATTTTCCTGACTTCAGAAAAAGGTTGCCGGCCTGTGCATTATACAAAATGGCTGTAAGTGGCTGGTTCAGTTCGTGTGATAAGGATGCCGTTAATTCAGCCATTCGCAAAAGACGATCTTCCCTGATCAATTCGCGGTAAAGGCCTTCTGTTTCTGCTTTTTGTAAGATAAATAACTTATTCTGACGATTATTTCTATTCAAAAATATAATAAGTATAGTTTCCAGAATTGTAAACAGCAATGCAGCAAGCAAATACCATTTGTATTCAGTTATAAAATTAAATTCCTTGTTATAAAATATACTATCTGAAGGTATCAGACCGGATTTCTCCAGATTCCATCTTTTTAATTGTTGCCAATCATACATCTGCTGATAAAAACCGTCCTCATCAACTATGATGTCTTTCATTGGTTTGCCATCCAGAATCTCAAAGGAAACTTTCCTGGTTTCATTTCCCATTTTAAAAAAGCTGAATACGTTGCCGCCAATTCCACCTCTTTTAATAAAATTGTCGGACAATGTAAAAACAGGCACTTTGTTTTGAGCTGATATGGCACTTATAAATAATGTCGATGAAATAGGGATGTTTCTGGAATCAATCAAGTATGAAGGAATTATAACAATACTTTTGTCAGGCATATCTTGTAAAACCAATAATGCAGAGTCGATCGGAAGGCCAGAGAAAAATGTAAATTTATGGGTGTTCTCAAATGATTTTGTTGCTTGTCGTGTAGCCGACATAAAAAACTGGTCCGATGGAGCTATACCACTGAATACAAATACATTTTTCCTATCCGGAAACAATTCAAAAACTGTTTTAAGTGTTTTTTTTGCATTCAGTTTTATTCTAATCTCAAAAGTGTTGTCTGCAGGAAAATCTGGTTTTGAATTACCGGAAAAATTATCGATCTCAACATTAATCACAGGTGATGTTTTTAATGCTTCAAGGCCAAGTTTTTTTAAAATTTCATAGGTGCGTGGTGCAACGGTAATTATGAGGTCTATTCTTGTTTGTTTGAATCTTTCGTTGTACATACGTACAACATTTTGTGCATGTACATCATCAGGAAATCTGCCCATGTCCAGGTATTCGATCAATAAATTATAATGTTCATCCGTTTGTTCATAAAATGAACTGCGGAATCCCTCTATAAAACTCTGGTATCCGGGAACGGCAGGATTTAAAGAGAAAAAAACCACAATGTTTTTGACATTACTGCTTGAATAAACTGCAATTGGAATAAAAAAAAGAAAAGACAAAATAATTGTTTTATAACCACACTTTTTCATTTACGGTTGCTTTGAATAGTTTGGGTCATTGAGTAAGAAATACAAATTTAAGTCTTTTGTAACAGGTATGAATATTATTTTGAAATCTATCTGTCAATTTGCAGATCTGTTAAGAAATGCTGTTGCAAAAGCAAGTCTGTCAATATTCAAACAAATCCGAAAAAAGTATCAGGTGTAAACGCTGTTCGGACTGGTTTTACTATCAATACCATGGAATTCACACAATTAGTTGATTTTTTAGCAGTCTGGAGAACGATGGATTGTAGTGAGGTAATTGCAAACTATACCGAACGGGTGAGCCTGTCAAAACCACCATGGTTAGTTATTTTGTGATATACAGTCAAAATAAACATCGTTTCAATTGTATCTTTGAATAACAATTAACCAACTAAATTAGATATGAAAGGCTTTCTGTAAATCCTGCTTTGTTCAAATGGTAAATAATACACCAGAAGCACAAATGAACTGGAAAAAAGAATAAACCAGCATCAAAACGGAGAAGGTTCTAATTTCATAAAAAACCACCTGCCAGTTGAGTTGGTTTATGTCGAAGGATTTTCGCGAATTGACCAGACATTTTACAGAGAAAAACAAATTCAGGGCAGGAACAGAAAGAAAAAAGAAGCACTGATCAATGGTGAAAACAATCTGCTACCAGTATTGGCAAAGAACTATACGCAATTTCCAAGATAAATGGTGTCGATACACTCAGGATTCCATACCCTGAGCCCTTCGGCTTTGCTCAGGAACCACCTGTCGAAGGGTACAATGATTGGTGGCTTCGACAAGGATTCCGTACCCTGAGCATGTCGAAGGGTACAACGATTGGTGGCTTCGACAAACTTTTCAATTGGTGGCTTCGACAAGCTCAGCCACCGGGTTTTTACTAGGGCTCAGCCACTAAAGTTAAATCAGTAGTTAAACCTTTTTCCGGTAGCTGAGCTCGTCGAAGCCATCAAAGTTAATCAAGAGTTAAACCTTTTTCCGGTGGCTGAGCCCTTCAGCT
>CAJBPB010000221.1 GCA_903957365.1 uncultured Bacteroidota bacterium | reverse complement strand
TTCGCTCGGTTGGTCCTTTTGCCTTCAAAAGGACATAAAAAGACATCCAATCTCTTTTAATTTGATTAAATCGATCAATCCATGATCCAATTCAATTAACACAAATGAACATAAACAAACATTTTCAATAATCCATTTAATATTGATCATTCCAAAGGAAATTAAAAATCGATTTATTTTTTTCTTTTGTCATGACACAAAAGAAACAAAAAGTCTAGACTTAAAATCCTTTGCACGCAAAATCTACGAAGCATGCCCACTTGCGCGACCCTAGCCGGAGCATTACGATTCAATCTGTTCTAATTCAATTTATGTAGCTCCTTCGGGGTCGCTCGGGAGTCCACCGCTCCTGGACATGCTTCTTGTTTTGCAGCGCAAAGAATTTAATGTCGCTCAATCGAACCAAGTGGTTTCATTTTAAAGACCGCTGAACAATTCGATTATGCAAAAAATGATTAAATCACTTAACAGAACTGTACCAAACCATCTGCCCGAAGGGCTCGTCAGGATAATCATTCAAATATAAGAAAAAATCAGATTACGAAGCAGAGCGCTGGCCCGCCAGAACCGCGGGCAGACGGAGCGAGAATGGTAAAATACCTGTAAATCCGGCAAAGGCATCCGCCAGCAGGGCGGTATGTCTGGTTTTCGTAGAAAACCACTACTTTGCCTGGATTTACGGTATTTTATCAGTGCGGGAGGGCGCTTGGTTCTGGCAAGGTTTTCCGTCCTTTTGCCTTCAAAAGGACATAAAAAACATCCAATCCTTTTTAATTTAAGTAAATCGATCAATCCACGATAAACTATAGCACAAACCAAATCATCTGCCAGCAAGGCGAGTCTGGATAATCATTCAAAACAAAAAAAATCACTGTCAATTGTTGCATTTTTCTGAAAGCCCCCATTTTTGGGGGTTTGGGGGCAAGACACCTGCATGCAGTCGTGTATTGCAAAATACATTTCCAAAAACAAACCCCCTCTGTTTAAATTGCATTAACTAATATACACAAAATATTAAGAATTTATTCCACTCATAAGTAAAACATTTTGTATTTTTACATAATCATTTACTTATACGTAAAACATGATAACTAATAAATATATCCCCAGACAGTTGTATTTTAATAAAATTGAACCATTTATAGGCTCAGGACTAATCATCGTACTCACTGGTCAGCGAAGGGTTGGTAAAAGTTATGTGCTTTTACAGGTCATGGATGAAATACGAAAACGCGACAGTGAAGCCAGCATCATCTATATAAATAAGGAAGATTACCACTTCGAATCGATCAAAAACCATATCGATCTGATGGCATATCTTGAAAGTCAACAAAAGGGGACGGCAAAGCATCACCTGTTTATTGACGAGGTTCAGGATATCAGTAATTTTGAGCTGGCATTGCGTAGTCTGTTATCGGTTGACGGTTGGGATATCTATATCACCGGGAGCAATGCAACCCTGTTATCGGGTGAGCTGGCCACGCATCTGAGTGGCAGATATATTCAGATTCCGGTTCATGCCTTAAGCTATCCCGAATTCCTGCAATTTCACGAATTTCCGGAAAGTGCCGGCTCATTCCTGCAATACATCCGCTGGGGCGGGATGCCTCATCTTATCAACCTTCGCAAAGACGATGCTGTTGTTTATGAGTATTTACGCAACATACATAATACCATCATTCTCAGAGATATCATTGCCAGGTTTAACATACGTAATGTCAGGTTTCTGCAGGACCTGATAAGCTATCTGGCTGACATTACAGGAAGTGTTTTATCTGCCAAAAGAATCAGCGATTATTTGAAATCCCAGCAAATCAACCTGACTCCTAAACTCGTGCTGGAGTATCTTGTTTATCTCGAATCTGTCTACCTCATCAACCGTGTTAAGCGTATGGATGTTGACGGGAAAAAAATCTTTGAAGTTGGCGATAAGTTCTTTTTCGAAGACCTGGGGATGCGACATGCGATCATACCATATCAACAAAAAGATATCGGAAAAGTACTTGAAAATCTGGTGTACCATCACCTTGTTGTCAACGGAAATCAGGTTTATGTTGGAAAACATGGCGAAAAGGAAATTGATTTTATTGCCATAAAGACTGAGGTTAAAACCTATATTCAGGTAGCCTACCTCATCGCTGATGAGAAAACCCACGACAAGGAATTTGGCAATCTGCTGGCAATCCCTGACAACTGTGCAAAGATTGTTGTAAGCATGGATGAAACTGCAGCCGGAAACTTTAAGGGCATTGAGCATGTTTCGATACGCAGTTTTTTAATGGCATGAATTGTTTTCATATAATTAATGTTTGCTGAAAAACATATTACTTATTGATATTGAATAATATAGATGATAGTTTTAAGAAAGAAATGCAAGCAATTTGAAGGAACAACCAAAAATTGCTTGC
>CAJBPB010000220.1 GCA_903957365.1 uncultured Bacteroidota bacterium | reverse complement strand
GTATTCAAATACTCGGCACCGATATTTCCAAGACAGGCAATCAGGAATTTCATTTTATTCTGCTAAGAAAAAAGGTATAGGTTCAAAAACCTATACCTTTATAATATTATTGATTATCAGTGATTAAGCACCTTCTTCTGTAGGCTCTTCATCAGCAAGTGTGATACCACGGGCAACTTTTACGTCAAGTACAACATTACTTGCCGGATCGAGGAAAGTAAGTCCGGGAACACTAAGGTCCTTCACTTTAAAACCTTGACCAACATTTAATTTTGAAATATTTATTTCAATAGATTCTGGAATATCAGCAATGAGTCCTTTAACTTTCAGACGACTGAGTTTAATTTTCATTTTACCACCACGGATAACACCAGGAGAAGTTCCAAGCGCTTTCACAGGCAAAGAAACAATAACTGGTTTGTTTGCATCAACCTGGTAAAAGTCTGCATGCAATAAATTGTCTTCAACCGGATGATATTGAACATCTTTTAAGATGGCATCATAAGATTTGTCGCCAATAGTAATTTTAATAAGAAAGGTTTCAGGAGTGAAAATGATGGGTTTGAAACTCACTGCATCGGCTGCAAAGTGAACCTGTTCTTTACCACCATACAGAACGCATGGCACTTTGGCCGCGTAACGCTGCATTTTAGCATCTTTTTTCCCTACGTTCTCGCGAAGAGAACCGCTCAATGATACTGTTTTCATGATTTTGTAATTGTTAATTATTATTTGGATGAAAATTGAAACAACGAACTGATGGATTCAGAATTTTCGACGCGACGAATCACTTCGGCAAATAAATCAGCTGTTGACAATACTTTTATTTTACTACATTCTTTTAAAATTGGGATAGTATCTGTGACAACGACTTCTGTAAAAGGTGAGTTTTCAATTTTTTGAATCGCGTCACCCGAAAAAATCGGGTGTGTACAGAATGCCCTTACACTGGAAGCACCGTTTTCCATGATTAATTCTCCGGCTTTTGTAATTGATCCGCCTGTGTCAATAATATCATCAATCAAAATGACATCACGACCTTTTACGTCTCCGATTAACGACATTGATTCGACCACATTGGCTTTTGCCCGCTGTTTATGACAAATCACAAAACCTGTATTAAGCATTTTCGCGTAAGAAGCAGCGCGTCTGGTTCCTCCGGTATCAGGCGATGCCATTGTTACACGCGGAAGGTTGAGACTCTCAATATATGGAAGAAATATGTTTGAGGCAAAAAGATGATCTACCGGAACATCAAAGAATCCCTGAATCTGGTCGGCATGCAGATCGATCGTAATGATGCGGGTTATGCCAGAAATACTCAGGATATTCGCAATTAATTTCGCAGCGATTGCCACGCGTGATTTGTCTTTGCGATCCTGACGGGCAAACCCGAAATAAGGGATGACAGCCGTAATTTTTCGTGCTGATGCGCGACGGGCTGCATCTGCCATCATCAATAACTCGAATAAGTTTTCAGTAGGAGCAAAGGTAGATTGAACTAAAAACACATCCCGCCCACGTATATTTTCCTCAAAAGAAGGTTGAAATTCATTGTCGGAAAATACGGTGACAGTAGTCTTACCAAGGTAAGTGCCGTAACTTGTAGCGATTTTCTTTGCCAGGTATTCGGTGGCTCTACCGGCGAAAATACTTACCATTGGCTCGGGCATAATGTATTGTATTAGTGATAAATCGGGTGCAAAAGTACGAATTCCTGTTTAAACGACAACTTTATCTTTAAACTTTATATGATAAAAGATCTAATTAAAAGATTTCCAGAATGTTGATTGAGAATTGCAATTTTATTCTTTTCAGGATAAGCTTTTCTCTTTCTTTTTCATTCCTTTATAAAAATGAACACATATTGTCAATGCCAATTGCAGACTTCCAATTAATAATAGAGTACGTTCATGTTAGGACGCTTGGCTTTTAACTGATTTATCTGTTTGCTTTTAATCTTGGTATTGTAACATTTTAATTGTTTCAGATTGGGTAACAAATCTGCCGGACTCAAAGTTTTGATCCCGGTATTGTAAATTGACAATTCTTCAAGTTTCGTTAGCGTTTCGAGAGGTTTTAATGATTTGATCTGTGTGCCTGCTGCGTTCAACACCTTTAGATTGGTCAACCCCGAAACAAATGACAAATCACTGATTGGTGTGCTTTCAATATTCAGTATTTCAAGCGATTGAATACCACTTATTGGCTGAAGGTCGACAACTGGGTTTCCGGGAATCTCTAGTTTTTCCAGATATTTCAGTCCTGAAAGCGGACTTAGATCATGTACTGTCGTCCCTTTAATAACCAGACTATGAAGCAAAAGTAATTTAGATAAAGGTGCAATCGAGTTTATGGCAAGGATATCTTTAATCTCAACTTCTTTTAAATCAACAATTTGCTGAAGTTGAGATGCATCCGGATTGATGTCTGTTACAACGTAACCGATGAAAATGTCCTTCCATTCCTGTGACAGATTATTCCACCATGCACGAAGAATATCCGATTGGAAAATTACCAGAGTTTCGGACTGTCTGGTATTGAATGCAACAACTGTTTGTGCGTTTAATCTGCTTCCATCAGCCATTACCAATCGCAGATGTTTCAGTTCAGTTAGAGCGTCGAGATTCTCAACGCGTGTGTTTTCGATGTTTAAATTTTCGAGATTGTACAATGACGAAATCTCGTTTATGCTACTTATACGTGTTCCGGAAACGTCCAGATTTTTTAACTCGTTCAAAGTTGAGATAGGAGCGAGGTCAGTGATTTCTGTTTTCGATAGTAACAATGTATTCAGTTTAATCAAACGACTGACCGGATCGAGGTTTTGAAGATATCGGTTACCGCTCAGATCCAGTTTGACCATGTTAATTACTTCATGCAATTCTTCAGCGGTTGGACTGGCACTTATTTTGGCTTGTTCACTAAATATCGCTTTCCAGTAAATTGGGAGACTCGTCCACCAGTTTGTCAATTCCTCGGTTTCATAAATAACCATACAATCAGGTTTAACACGTGAAAATGATTTCACAATTTCAGGTGTGATGCCTGTTTTTTCACAATATATCTTCTGTATATTGGGTAAAGCAATAAGTGCACTAAGACTGTTTACAGCAGTATTGTTAAATTGAATTGTCTTTAATTCAGTCGAAGTGGTAAGTGCATCCAGTGATGAAATCTTTGTGTTATCAAGATTTAAAACTTCAAGCCGGGTAAGTTTTTTTAATGGACTGATATCTGAAACATTGGTATTGCTGATGTCCAGAATAATTAAATTTTCCAGGTTGCTTAAGGCAATGACATCGGTAATTTTTGTGTTTGAGGCACGCAAAGATTGCATGGTTTTCATGTGAGCGATAGGCTCGAATGAAGTGATGTCAGTGTTGAAACAATATAGTTTTTCGAGTTGTTTAAAACCCGAAAGCACATTGATGTCCTGCATCGGCGTGTCAAAACAATAAATCTCTTTGATGTTAACCGAATATTGAAGAGGTGTCAGATCGGAAACCTGTGTGCTCGAGAAATAAATGGCGTCAATTTGGTTAAGATTACGTAATGGTGAAAGGTCTCCAATTACCGTATTTGAGAAGTCAATTAGTTTTAAATCAGTAAGTTCAGAGAGAGGTTCCAGGTCGAAAAACTGAAATTTATATGAAATGTTCACCTCTTTCATTTGTGTAAATTGTTTCAGTCGGCTAAATACTTCCGAAACATCAGTCAAAATAGTATCGGGTCCTAAAACGCCAGTTGTATCATTTAAAAAAAGCACTGTATCAGGTTGATGACCATGCAGCATGGCGATTTCTGAAAGAGGAAGTGTATCAGTATCTACCACCATAAAGGAATCGTTGCGGATGAGATCGTGCAAACGGTTCACAATGATGGCTTCGTCAGTGATACCAATCACTTTTGTGATAGGAAGTGTGTCGTAAACCATTATATCAGCACCAAAAAAACTCTTCCATTCATCGGCCATATTGCCCCACCAGTATGCAAGTTCATCACGTTCATTGATTTTTGTTGTGTAATAACTTACAATTTTCAGTTCTTTCTGAAATGGATCAAGATTGATTTCGATAAACCGCTGACGTGTATTACTCACTGTTTCGTTTGCAATAGTTTTGGCCTCTAGTTTGCGCATCAGGCTCACTTTGAAATATATTTCGTTGTTCGAATTCACCATCTGCTCGACTTTCTGAATATCAAAAGTGAAACGCGCTTCGGTAAAGAAGAAATCAATATCTTTTAAGTAGGCCTGAACATCTTTGTTGATGCTTGTCTGGCGGTTTTCATCAAGGTCATCTTCAATCTGAACTTTATCATCTTTGAAAATCTTGATGTAACTATCATTGATTATAATTTCTTTCTCCTGCACAGTGGCTGATGGATCACCAAGGAAATTGAGGGTTCCTTCTAAATAAGAAACCATCGCCCTGGTTTGCTGGGCATAATCAATTGGTTCTTCGTTGGCAATCTGACTGATTGTGTCCTGAGCATAAATATCAGACAAACAGATTGTTGCAGATAAGATTGTAATAAAAAGTAAAAATTGTTTTCTCATGGTTCGTAGAACTTAATTAGTGGTTCTTTTTCATTTTCTTTGACGTACATTAAATTAGAGATCAACCAGCCGGTGTTGTTTCCTTTGCGGTTGAAATAGGATATCTCAAAATACCAGTCCTGCATTTGAAAAATGTGGAATTTCATTGAGTCAACGCTGATAAATTTCATTCTGCCCAGTTTTACCTCATAGAAAAACAGCGTCAGATAGTCAGGCTGATAACTATGTTTCGCATAATATTCAACGATTCCAGGATCTCTGAAAACCTTATAGATATTCATAAAATCAAGCTCATGACTCATTGGATGCAGAAAGTGTTTTTCTTTTTCGGCAATGTCACCAATTGGGAAATACTTGTTAAATCCTTGAAAATAAACATTTGTCAGCACCCATTTTGAACCCAAACGTTCTTTTTCGATAGTAAGGAACAATACTACAGACACTTGTTTTCCCTGATATTCAAAAGTGGAGGAAACTTCGGCATACCATCGGCCTCCTGTGAATTTTATGAAATTACCGGTATCATTTTTCGTAAGATCTTCGATAAAGAAATCACGTAAAGTGCTTGCTGTTCTTGGATTCTCCTGATCGAATAAAAAGGGAAGTAATTGTTTTCTCTTTTCGCTATTGTGATAATTTGGGTTGGAAGGAAGGTATTTTACGCCTGCGGCATCCTCTTCATTATTGAACCGGCTGAAAAACTGACTCATCTGCTTGGTCATGGCATAAAAGGCCGTTTCATCTACTTCAAACTCACCCAATGACTGGGATGAAACATTGTTAGTAAAGCTGAAGACGATGATAATCAGGAAAATATAAATCTTTTGATTTTTTTTCATATACGATTTCGTGCTGCAAAATTAAACATTCAAGTCTGTATAAACCTGTTTAATATAAAAATAGTGTGTTAAGTTGAATTTTTGTCCTTAAACTATTGAAAAATCGAGGTGTCAAATGATGGATTAAATTCTGGATTTGACAGGTTGAAAAATGTTAATGGTAGTTTCAAGCTTGTTTTGATTGTATATATTGAGATTGAAATGCAGGTTTTATTCATTTCATTAATGAAGATTAACAATTTAAAAGTATTGACCTTCATTTATATACGTTAATTTTGAATTGAATTGTAATGGTACGAATCCGAAAATTTTAAAAATTCAGACTATGAAAAATCTAAAGAAATTGATTATTTTATCAGGGGTTTTATGTTTTTACATTTATCCATGTTACTCACAGATTAACACTCCATTAAATGATTCTTATGTAATCGTGCTGGATGTGCAACAATACTGGACTGACAAAGCGTTATCAAAAACAGATTCTGAAGGAATGGTTAAAGCAATCAATGCCATAATTGAAAAAACAAATTCCGATAAAATTATCTATATAAAAACCACTGCGGTTTCTAAGATTTTATCTGTTTCCTTTAAAGGCATTCACATTGATACACTTTTTGCTGAAGAATTTGATAAAGACCTGAGGATTGTAAACGACAGAATTTTCGAAAAGAAAGAAGGTGATGCATTTACAGTGAATGAACTGACCGCTTTTCTTGAGCAAAACAATGCCAAAGAGATTATTATTACGGGTTTGCTTGCAGAGAAATGTGTCTTTGATACAGGTGTTGGTGGATTATCGAGAAATTACGATATTTATCTTATACCGGAAGCAATTGGTGGTAAATCCGGTAAAAGTAAAGAAAGAGCAATCGCAAATCTTGAAAAGAAGGGTGCTAAAAGATTGAAATTAAGTGATTTCTGATCTTGAAATATTGTAGTATTATTCTTTGAAATCAGTATCTGTTTTAATGTAATCGTAAAGTTTATAATCATCAAACGCTTCAAATACTGTAAATTATAACAAGTAATGCAATTATTTATTTGAGATTGATTGAAATAATTCGTCCCGAATACGATCCAAAAACACCCAAACCACCTGTGATATTTGTATAAACAGGTGTTGGTTCCGAAAATGGGTTATCATCCTGAAAGTTTGTGACAGAGCGGTGATAATTAAAATAATTTTCGTCAGTTACACCGATAAAAATATAAATATGTAACCATGTCTGATTAGGATCCTGACCGCCAATGCGGCCTGTTTTGTAAAGAAAATATGAACCGTCCTTGTTCACATCCGAATCAAATGGCTCACCCTTTTCAAGATATGTCTCTCCCATAAAATCCTCTCCAAATTCGGTCACATATAAAATTCCGGCCTGCACGTGATAAAAATCCCCTTCACCTGCAACATCTTTAAATCTGAAACTGACCACTTTTTCAATATATCCGTAATCATTAAATGTTTCAATGTTTGTGATTTCTATTTCTGGAATCACCGAAACTGGAATCGTACAACGTGACGTAGCCAGATCGCCTCGTGGCGTGGTCACTTCAAGATAATAGGTAGAACCGGGCTCAATGTTGAAAACATCGGAAATCGCAATATATTTCTTTTGAATATCATTGTAAATCAATGTAATACTTTTGCTTCCATCTGAAATCTTTACTGTTGCGTCGGTTACAACCGGATAACCAAATTCATAATTTGAACTTGGGACATACAATGGTCTACTCTCCTGAATATTTACTTTAAGTGTATCATTTTCTGCAGAAATGTAACTGTTTATAACCAATTTGGGTTTCGATTCCGGGACAGCCACATCACTAATCATGCTTTCACAGCCAAATAATGAAAACAATATGAAAACAAGAATGGCAGGTTTTATCTTTTTAATTTTCATGGCCTTAAAACTTGATGTTATATGTAACAGAAGGAATGATAGGGAAAATGGAAACCTGCTTTAATTTATTGTAGCTTGTTCCATCTGATGATCCATAGGATTCAGTGTAATAAAAGAAAGGGTTTTTTCGGTTATAGGCATTGTAAAATCCTATTTCCCAGGTGCGGTCATATCTTTTGAATTTTTTATGAAACTGAACAGCCATATCAAGCCGATGATAGGCTTTCATTCTGAAACTATTGATTTCGCCATAATCGGAAACGGAATTCGTGTAGTAGTAGGGAAAAGCTGAACTGTTGAAATTTTCAAAAGGATTGTTTGTATTTGCCGGATAAGTTCCGGTTGGTAAAGTTATTGCGCTGCCTGTGCCATAAACCCATGTTCCTGACAAGGTTATCTTCTCATTAAATTCATGGATGATAACCAATGACAAGTCATGTCTGCGGTCGTATCTTGCCCAGAACTTTTTACCGAAATTGATTTCATCAAATTGAAGTTGTGTCCATGACAAAGTATAACCGATCCAACCGCTTGTTTTACCAGCTTTTTTATGAAGTAAAAGCTCAACACCATACGATTCTCCTGTTCCAGAAGTTACATTGTCCTGCCATGTAAAGCTCTGGGCCTCGGTAGGATCATCGAGCAGCAGAAAACTCGCTCCAGGCTTGTATCCCAGTATATTATTGCTTTTTTTGTAATAACCCTCAAGTGTTACCGATGCATTTAAGGCCGGTATTTCCTTTGCCAGACCAGCAGATATCTGATGCGATTGCTGTGGTTTCACCCTGTCGGTGGAAGGAACCCAAAGATCAGTAGGAAGACCGATACCTGTATTACTCAGCAGGTGAATATACTGATTCATCAGGGCATAAGCTATCTTGGCCGAAAACCCTTCCTGAATCAGGTAGTTAAAAGACAATCGCGGTTCAGGTGAGAAATAGTTTTTTTTATCAGCAATAAAATGACTTAATCGGATGCCGGCGTTCATTTGAGCACGACCTTTGAAATTAAAGTGATTTTCGACATACAAACCTGTTTCAAAAGAGTTATAAACTGTTTGGCTGTTGAAGTTAAGTGAACTCTGATTATCAACTTCTACAATAGCACTTGGTAAAAACCGGTGTTGTGTACTTTGGAGTCCGGTTCGAAGAGTGTAGAAAGGCGAAACATGGTATTCAAGATCATATTTGAGGGCGAAATCCCGGATGCCCGATTTGTAGGTGAGCGAATATTTTTCATTATCATTTACCTCTTTAGAAAAAATATTGAGGTCATACTCACTGTAAATAAGGGATGTGTTGCTGAAAACGTGGTCGTTAAAAAGGTGATTCCATCTGAAAGTTGCTGTTTTATTCTGCCAGAAAAGGCCCCCTTCTGAGGTGTTGTCATAATAATTGCTTTTCACCGAAAACTTATCCCTGCCAAAATAACCACTTAGATAGATTTTGTTCTTTCTTCCAAAATCGTAATTCAGTTTTGTGTTAAGATCATAAAAATAATAACCGGCTTTTTCATCAGCTGGCATAAGTGGTCTAACAAAAACATCAATATAGGTGCGTCTTGCCGACACAAGAAACGATGCTTTGTTTTTGACAATCGGACCTTCGAGCAATAATCGTGAAGAAATAAGACCAATACCCGCTTCACCTGAGAATTTTTCTTTATTTCCATCTTTCATCGTCATCTCAACCACCGAGGATAACCTTCCGCCGTAGCGGGCCGGAAACCCGCCTTTGGTAAGTTCAATGCTTTTAAGGGCATCGCCATTGAAAATGGAGAAAAATCCAAAAAGATGATAGGCGTTGTAGACTGGTGCATCATCGAGGATAATCAGATTCTGGTCGGGGCCACCACCACGCACATACAAACCGCTGCTGCCTTCTGAGCCTTTCTGCACGCCTGGCATAAGTTGAAGCGTTTTGAAAACATCTTTTTCGCCTAAAAGTGTAGGGATATTTTTTACCTGTGAAACAGGAAGGGAAATCATACTCATCTGGCTGCTTTCGGTTGTCCGGCCAAGTTTTTCAGATGTCACAACCACCTCGCCAAGAGTGATGCTTGGGTCAAGTTCAACATCGATCAAAATACTTTCGGTAAGGCTAACCTGCTTTAAGACAGTCTGATAACCTACATAGGAATATTGCACTTCATACTTGCCTTCGGGTAGGGTTATTGAATAGAAACCATAATTGTTGGATGTAGTTCCAACTTTTTGATCAGCAAGATAAATGTTTACACCTGGCAGAAGTTCCCTGCTTCCTTTTTCGTTAACATAACCACTGATAGTGAATTTTTTCTGAGCCGTCAGATTATTGGCTGCCAGAATGATGATCGTCAGCAGAATCAGGTACTTGTTTTTCATTTAGAGATTTTACCAAAACATTTATGAAATACTAAAACATGAGAATGGTACTGTTATTGTCATTCATGAATAATAAAATGGCTGACACCGGATAGTTTTTAAAGCCTGAATAATCGAAAATTATTTCGATTTACTCTAAAGTTTAAAATCGTTTTAAACGAAAAAAAAATTCGGCTCAGGCAATGCCTAAGCCGAATAATATTTAATTCATTTTCCAAACATCCGGCAACTTGCTATTTCGAAGTTTCCTTCACGCGGATATCGCCAAGCAATACATCCCAGAAACCGATGATCCGGCCACCAATCTGGGTTTCTTTGCGTTTAACATACACTGTAATATCCTTTTTTGTGGTATCTTCATAAACCAGACCACCTTCTTTATCGTAGGCACTGAATTTCTGGAAGATAGTTATTACACCAACATAAGTTCCGTCGGGTTGTCGTTGCAGGTCGCTAACATATTCGATCTTAAACCATTCAATCTCAACACGATCATAGTTTAAACGCATCAGTCTTTCAAAATACTGACGAACATTGTAGTATTTCACTTCGGGACTGGCCAAAGATGAAACTCCCATTTCGGCGCCGGCCATGAAAAGTTCTTCAGCACGGTCAATTACGCGGTTTGCCTCGCTCCATGGAGTCGATTTGTTTCCAATGATGCTCACATATTTACTTAAATCACGCACTTTCTCCAAAGCCAGACTATCAATAGCCTGTTTGCGTTCCGGACTGATATCATCTTGGGCCTGAACTGAATATCCTGTCATGAGGCTGAAAACAACAGCCATTATTGTGCTTATTTTTCTCATTTTCTTACTTTTTTATCAATTCCAACTCTGTGATTCTTTTGTTTGCATCGTATTTAACCTGCTGAACGCGATTATTGTAAATCTTCTGATCCTTCAGATAATCAAGGTATTTGCTGATGGTGGTCGGACGATCATAGTCGTTGAACCCACCTGCCTGACTGATAATAATCAAAACCGGAACATCAGGAGTAGCAAATAACTGCATAGCACCTGCGATTTTCTCATTGGCAGTTGCCTGATCGGGTGCTGCAGCAATCGATCTGAAGTAATTTTCAACGGCGTCATATTTGTTTGCCTCCGCTTTCAAGCGGGCTTCCTCTTCTTTTCTCAGGCGCTCTTCCTCGGCTTTTCTTTCCAGATCCGCTTTTTCGCGTGCCAGCTTGTCTTCAACCTTGTCGAGTAATGACTGAACCTCTGTGTCTTCAAGATTCCAGGATTTGATAGTCTGAAACCTTTGTTCCTTTTCGGCAAGCGACCAGGCAGCTGTTCCATCCAAAATGGAATTCAGATCCTTTTTTGCCAGTTCAACTTTCGAAGCATACTCTGCGGCAGCTTGTTCCTGAGCCAGTTTTTTCTTGCTCTTACATCCGGTTGCTCCACCCAGACTTACCAGGGCTATCATAAGCACAAGGGTAAACTGTTTCAAGGTTTGCAACAAACTCTGTTTTTTCATCATTTTATATTAAATTTGGTTTAATTCGATAAGCTATTAACTTCGAACTGGCAAAATTATTGAATTATTAACGATTTTTAGTAATAATTTCTCAATTTTGTTTCGTGATAAAGCATTACAACATTCCAATATTCATGCCAGAGATCGCTTGTCCACAAAAATGCACCTTTTGTGACCAGCGTCAAATTTCAGGTCAATCGGTATTTCCTGATAATAATGAGATAATACAAAAGATTGAATCTCATCTGGCAAGCTATACAAGATCAGACCGGGAAGTTGAAATTGCATTTTTTGGCGGAACATTCACCGGCTTGCCATTAAAAAGACAGGAAAACTATCTTTCAATTGCAAGTAAATATCTCATTAATGGTTTGATACATGGCATCAGAATCAGTACCAGACCTGATTATATTGACACTGAAAACCTGCAATTACTAAAACATTTTGGTGTCACAACAATTGAATTGGGAGCACAATCGCTCGACGATGAAGTATTAATCAGATGTGAACGCGGACATACTGTCATGCAGGTTGAAAAAGCAGCGACCTTGATAAAGCAGTATGGGTTCAATCTGGGTTTGCAAATGATGATTGGTTTGCCTGACGATTCGTTTGAAAAAAGTATTGCAACGGCAAAGAAAATCATTCTACTGGGAGCAAAAGAAACAAGGATTTATCCTTGTCTGGTGATTAAAAACACGATACTTGCACAGGAATTTGAAACTGGCATTTTCAAACCTTTAAATCTGGAAAACGCGGTTTCATTGTCTGCAGAACTATGGTTGCTGTTTGAAAAAGCTGGTGTGAAAGTGATTCGTCTCGGCTTACACCGCAGCGAAGAATTGAATGAAGGTGCCATGATTGCCGGACCCTATCATATTTCATTTAAGGAATTGGTAATGAGTCATATATGGAAAAATGTTTTCTTAACAGGAATTGCTGATCTGCATTCAGAGTCTATTCATATTCAGGTACATCCAAAAGAATTAAATTTTGCTGTTGGATATCTGGCAGGGAATAAAGCAATGCTGATGAAAAGTTTTCAAAAAGTCAGATTCTCAGTTGATGACAGTCTTGTCGGCCGCGATTTTCATTATACTTTATCCTGAATGAAAATAATCGCGGATAGTCAGATGCCCCTTGCGGCTAGATTGGCATTGCAAAAAACCGGAGAAGTGTTATTCCTTGAAAAACAGGATTTTTTATATGATTCAATCGCTTCGCACCCGGATATATTTTTTTGCCAGATTAATAATCAGTTGGTTGTGGCAGATAATATCCCTGAACATTGGGAAAACTGGCTTCAGAAAAATGGCATTCAGTACATTAAAGGGAAAAAGGAACTTGGAAAAAAATATCCTGAAACAGCCTTGTATAATGCTGTGGCTACTTCAGAATTTTTTTTGCACAATCTGAAATATACAGATCAATCAGTAATGGATCTTGCAGGTAGATTGAATAAAATTCACGTAAATCAGGCTTATACGCGGTGTAATCTTATCTCATTAAACGAAAATAGTTTTTTAACTTCTGACCGGGGTATTGAAAAACAGCTTTTACTTATTGGAAAAAAGGTGCTTTTTATACTTCCAGATCAGATTCTACTGTCAGGACAAGCATACGGTTTTATCGGAGGATGCTGCGGTATTTTTGAAAACGTTTTATACGTATGTGGCAGTATTCAATTTCTTAAGGAGGCAAAAGAGATTAAAAATTTTGCTGATAATTGCTCTGTTGTGATAAAAGAGTTGTACGATGGACCGCTCACTGATGTGGGCAGTATAATGTTTATCTGACAGTTTTTATTGCTTTTCTGACTTTTAACTACTTATTTATCAAATTCTTGTAGTTTTCGTAACGATCGAAAATATCGATTATAAAGTCGTAGGTTTCTTCACCTCTTGCATATCCGTAATAGGCTGCCGGGTCGTTGTAAAATGTTGGTTTCGATTTATTTCGTGAAAAGAAATCCACATTGTCTGTCCAGATGTTCGGGTTTTTGTTATATTTCTCGGCCAATCGTCTGGCATCGAGAACATGGCCAACGCCGGTGTTGTATGCTGCCAATACAAATTTTGCTCTTTCAGTTGAATCGGTTACTGATTCAGGAATCAATCGGTCAAGATAGGAAATATATTTTCCTCCGACCCTAATTTGTTCTTCAGGTGTGGCAGTTGAATCTATTCCGAATTGCAGCAATACGTTTGGCATGAGCTGCATCAATCCGTATGCGCCCGACCAGCTTTCGGCATCGGCTCTGAAGTTTGATTCCTGATAAATCAGTGATGCCAGCAATCTCCAGTCCCAGCCAATTTCAATCGCAACATCTTTAATGACATGATCATAAATTGAAAGCGATCCACCGCTAGAAGATTGGTAATCCCGTTGCATCATCCTTTTCATTCGCGTACTATGGAAATATTTATTATAAATAACCCGTGAAATCGAACTTCTGCTGAACAAACGCAGCCATTCATTCATTTCTTCGCGCAATTCATTTGATTTTTCTTTACGGAAAGCCCAGGCTATCTTTTGATCGAAACTCAGTGGCATACCAAAATCGATCTCAGGATAATTTTGTTTATTTGCCATAGCCAGATATTCGTCCGCAATGGTATATTTTATTTCCCCCGAGGCAACAGCCTGTATCAGTTCTTCCACATCGCGTTTATCTTCAATAATATAAATACTGTCTCCGATTTCGTTTGCAAGTGTTTCGAGGCGCTTTACTGAAGCGCTTCCGGCTTTAACATAAATTTCTTTTTTACCAAGTTCGATGGTACTTCTCAATAATCCCGCTTCAATCTCATTAAGCGTGCGCATTTGCTGCCAGTTTTTCGGAAGTTTCTGAATCAGAACCTGTTTTGTAATAATCAGCGGATCAGAGAAATCGAACCATATCATTCGTTTTGAAGTAGCCATAAGCCCTGAAGCAATCACATCCACTTTTCCATCGTAGACTAATTCCATGCTTTTTGTAAGGTCAGATTCAATTTTTATTTCAAGGGCAACGCCCAGATGATCCGCAAATGCTTTCAACATTTCATATTGGTAACCCATCGTTTCGCCTCGATAAATATAGTAATTCAGCGAGTTGAAATTGGTTACCGCAATGAGTTTCTTTCGCCTGATAACATTCTCTAAACTACTGGTAGTGTCCAGTAGACTTTTTTCAATAATTTTGGCCACTTCAATGCCATGAATTTCCTCATGCTCTTCTTCATCAGGTGGTTCGCTGCACGAAACCAACAGCATTGAGAAGAAAATTGTGAGCAATAACAGAAATAATTTTCTACATTTAATCACCACTTTTATATGTTTTTTGCCGGTTAAAAGTAGGGTTTTTTAAATAAATCATAAATCAAACTAGTTTTTTTTTGATTTTGTGTGATAAATAAATTGCGGATCATTTTAAAATTCGATATGTATATTGCAATTAAACAGGTACTTAAGTATTTTATCTGAGTTAATTGCATCCAATGTATAAATACGTGAATCTACTTATTTGACAAGATTATTTAAATAAGTTATTTTTGCTTTACGATCATCTAATTAATAAAGAGTATAATATGAAGAAATTTCTATTTTTCTCACTAATCCTGCTCCTGGGTTTTGCTTTTCAAACCCTTGATGCGCAGGAAATTCAGAGTTCAGATTCATCCTCATTCGGATCGTCTGAAAAACAACATCAACGTATAGGTCTGGGAATAGGTCTAAAGGCTAGTACGTTTGGCCTTGGTGGTGAAGTAGTTGCTGCCATAACCCCAAAAATTCATGTTAGGTTAGGCGGAACTTATCTAAAGTATTCATTACCAGAAAGTTTAACTTCAATGGAAGATATTAAATCCAGTAATGAGTTTATTTTCGGGGGTATTTCATTATTTGGCAATTATCATATTACCAGAATATTTTTTGTTTCTGCTGGTGCTATATACAATATGATTGAAGCCGATGTACAGGGAGCGCCGAGTCGAACCGTTGCCATTGGAGCGATCGATGCAACTCCGGAGCAGGTGGGTTCGTTGAGTCTGCATATTGAACCAACAATGAAAGTTTGTCCGTATCTTGGGCTTGGTCTTGGCAGGACTATCGCTACAGACGGTATTTTTTCATTTGCATTTGAGGCAGGAGCTGCTTTTATCGGGCAACCCAAAGTTTCTCTAAACGCCACTGGCATGTTAACTCCAACCGGATCGGCCGAACAGCAGCAAACATTGGAAGATAACTTGTCATTTATAAAAATCACACCAATGATAAGTTTTCAATTATCAATTCGAATCATCTAATAAAATTCAGAAATCATGAAATTCCAAATATTTAAAAAAATTATTTTATTGGCTGTCATCTCTGCTTTCGTTGTAATGGCCGATACATCTTGTAAGAAATTCGCAGATGTAGGAGATGGTCTTAAAATAATCATCGACTACAATCTTATCAAAACTTCTATTAGTGTACAATTAGTAGATGCGACTTCGGGCAATCTGATTGGAAGAGATGGTACGGTTTCAGTGAAAACAACAATCACTGGCCAGCACAAGGAAGGTGTTGTGGATATCTCTGGTTTCCAGAACGAAAATTATGTTTATATGTCACAACGTGGTTTCGTAAGTCTGGGATTATTACCCGAGCCGATTTACAAACCGTCCGAGAGTAACCCCATTTCGTTCAATATTGTAGCCGATTATGAGGGATATGTATCTACCAGTCAACATGTAACAATTGCTCAGGAAGGTGATAATTTTGTAGTCATCAGGATGGTAAAACTCGACGATCCGCCAAGTGGTGTTGTGGTAAGACGTGAAAATGCGGCCACAGTAAGTGATGCAACGGGCAGGGTGAGTTCTCCGGCTGTTGTGGAGACACCCGCTGGTAAAGCCAGACTGACGATTCCGGAAGGAATTATTTTAAAGGATATATCTGGTTCACCTCTACAAGGAAATATTGATGTTTTACTCGTTCATTTCGACAATACAGATCCTGAAGCTATGGCGTCTTTTCCAGGAGGTCTGGTTACAAATGTTACACGGTCAGATGGTTCTAATGAGGATGGGATGTTTTATTCAGCTGGATTTGTCGCAATTGAGATTACAGACGCCGGTGGGCGTAAGGCAGCAAATTTTGAACAAGGTACATTGGGTTTGGTTTCTCAGGTAAATCCCGAGACTTTCAATCCTGTCACAGGCAACAAGGTTGTTTCAGGAGACGAGATTCCGCTTTGGAGTTATGATGAAGCAAATGGTTTCTGGAAAGAGGAGTCCATGTTGATGATCGGAAATACAAGTGGCACCTTAGAGGTTCAGGCAGAATTGTCGCATTTATCGTACTATAATTTTGATTGGTTTTTTGGTGGTCCATTCTGCAATATAGGCGCGCCATTTGTTTTTTCAATCAATCCTCCAATTGTCGGTTGTTTCGTTATGTACGGAACCATGTATCGCCAGATGGATGACGCTTTTATGCAAACAATTTATATGTGGGTTTGCAATGATACTCCGGTTGACATTTATTTTGCACCATCAGATGTTCCGGTTTATATCATTTGGCACAATGAACCCACTTCAAGTTTGTCTGTTGATCCTTTAGATAATCCTACCTTTATTGATAATCTGTGCGGTGCGAATCCGATCAATATTAATATCATCAATAATCCGAACAGCACATATTCTACTGTAACCATCCATGTTGAAGCGTATTGTGCAAGTGATACCACATACATTATTTACCCATCCCAAGGAGCCTGGATATGGCCGGTAAATGATCCTGATAATATGCGTTGGGTTGAGATGATTGCAGGAGATGCTCAGATAATGGATATTCAGATTGGCGGAACTTATGGTATAGGTCTTTATTATCGTGATGAATGGTACGAGACTGAGTTTCTGGTGACCCAATCAAATTATTCATATTATGATTTTGAAATACCAGCAGACGTCTGCGATGAGGTTTTTGGATTGTAATCATCCATTCTGATTAAAAAAAAGCCACAAAATTTGTGGCTTTTTTTATTTATAAAAATACTATCTTTACTTGTCTTACAGCGTTGCTTTTCTTGCATTCTTTTTTGCTTGCCTAGAATTTTAGTAATTGTTGAATAATTGAGTATTGTATTTTTAGTAGTTCATCCAAATCGCGAATTATGACCAGGATTGGAGTAAAGAAAATTATATTTTTCGTATTTCTGATGCATGCTTTGACTGCATACCCGCAGAAAGCATCATGGAATTACGACAGTATAATGAATGTAATAAATACTACCAAAAATAGTAGTGACAGGGAGTATGCTTCTGCATTATATTCTATTAAACTTGGTTCTAAAAATATTGACTCTTCAAAATACTATTTAAAACTGGCATCACCATTATTAAAAGGGAACAATGATCAAGCTATCGCAGATTATCATCTGGCAATGGGATACCTTCAAAACAGGGAACAAAAGCCGGATTCTGCCTTGGTAAATTTAAAAAAGTCCTACCATCTAAGTTTAAAACGTGACTTTTACAGAACCTGTGCCAATGCCGGAAGCTTTATTGGAATGATATATAAAATAAGTGGAGAAAATGATTCAGCCCTTTACTATCTAAAAATCGCAAAAAGCTTAAGTGAAAAAAATAATAACAATTATTTAGTAAATAAAATAGATTATGATCTGGGGGGTGTTTACACACAAAGGGGACAGCATGAAATAGCGATTAAACATTACCTTAACGCTCTGAGATTGCAGGAAATGGAAAACGACAGTTTCAGAATATTGTACACATACAGTGGACTTGGCAATGCCTACAAGCATTTAAAAAAGAGTAGCAAAGCAAAATCATATTATTTAAAAGCCATGCGATTGGATAGTTTAATTCCAACTGCTAACATCGAAATCTCAAACCTCTCAAATCTTGGTTTGCTATATGAATCAAACTATAAGAACACTGATTCTGCATTATATTATTTTTTTCTTGCAATGAATAAATTGCCAGAAAATGATAAATCGTTAGCTAAATTAAATTTACTAATAAATGTCGGCAATACTTTTTATGAGCTTAAAGACTATACAAAGGCTCTCAAATATTACAATAAGAGTTATGAGTTTGATATAGGGCTAACTAACCCTTATATTTATTCAGCTGTTCTGATTAATAAATCATTAATATACTTCCATTTAGGTAATTACGATTCAACATATTATCTGGCAAACAGAGGTCTTAAAATTGCTAAAGAAATAAATGCTTTGGATTGGCAGATTCAGGCGCACAAAAACCTTTTTAAAGCGGATTCAGCAACCGGGCAGTATATAAGTGCAATACATCATTATCAACTGTTTTTTTCTATCAACGATTCAATGTATAATGAAGACAATTTGAATCGTATTTCGGAACTTGAAGTAATCTATGAAACGGAAAAAAAAGATGCTTTAAATAAAACCCTTACCGACCGGAACGCCCTGGATCAGCAGATGATAAAAAATCAGCGTCAGATTATTATTGTGACTTTCATCGCGTGTGTTTTATTTATATTATTGGTATTTAGTGTTTTACGATCAATTAGGAAACAAAAACACATTAACAATAAGCTCAATCTGGTGAATGCAGAAATCAATGAAAAAAACAAGGAAATTGATGAAAAAAATCATTTACTTATTGATCAGAATAAACAACTCATCAGACTGAATGAAACAAAAGACAAATTTTTTTCGGTTATATCGCATGACCTCCGCGGACCATTCAATGCATTACTCGGTTATCTGGAACTGTTAAACAGTGAATTTGAAACACTGACAGAGGATGAGAAAAAAACCATGGTTAAATCGGTTTACAAATCCAGTTTGAATACTTACAATCTTTTGGTGAATCTGCTTGATTGGGCCCGGTCACAGCGTGGTATGCTCGAAAATAATGCCGAAGAACTTGATATTTACGATGTTGTTGAAGATGCAATTGACCTTGTAAGACAGCGGGCTGACAAGAAAGACCTTCTTATTATCAATCAAATTGATCAACGAATAATGGTATTGGCAGACAAAAATTTGCTATCCTCTGTTCTTTTAAACCTGTTGAATAATGCGATAAAATTCTCGCCACGAAAAACACTAATCAAAATCAACTGCCAGTTTGAAAATGATTCAATCATCGTTCACATAATCGACCAGGGAATTGGTATTCCAAAAGAAAAGCAGAATGACCTTTTCAAAATTGGCAATTCATCCCAGCGAATAGGAACTGAAAGTGAAATCGGTACCGGACTCGGACTGGTGCTTGTCAACGAATTTGTGCAGCTGATTGGTGGAAAAATCTGGGTAAAGAGTGAAGATGGTAAAGGAACTGAATTTAGTTTTTCACTGCCACTTTCTAAAAAATGAAATTTACTGAGATTAAACTTCGTCGTCTTTATGCCTCCAAAGATGAGTTTGCTCAGATGCATTACAAATACTTACGAAACATATAATTTTGCGATTATTTGTTTGTCATTTTAAATATAAAAATGTCAGAAATACTAAATACACTTTCACAGAAAGACGTCTTTTCAGTTGGCTGGCAGGATGTAAATGCCAAAGGAAAGCTAAGCATGCGCGCAATAACGCAGTATTTACAGGAATCAGCATGGAAACATTCCAGACGATTAGGGTTTGGTTACGATTTTATTCATCAGTTACACGCATTGTGGGTGATGGGAAAACTTGAGGTGAAAATGAATTCCTATCCTTGCTGGGAGGACAATATTACAATTGAAACCTGGCACCGGGGTTACGAAGGTGTGGTGGCTTCACGCGATTTCAATATTTACAACTCAGATAATCAACTTATTGGTGCGGCTACTTCTGACTGGTATGTGATAGGAATCGAAAACAGAAGGCCAAAAAGACTTCAGTTTCTTGATCAGTTTCTCGAATCATCATCACCAGTCAAATCTATTCATGAAAACGGATTAATCATCGATCCGCGAAAAGAACTTCCACATTTGCTCGATCATCAGGTGATGTTTTCGGAACTCGATTTTCATGGTCATGTGAATACCAGTCGTTATTTTGAATGGGTGATCAACGCATGTGACCCTGATGTGCTGTTCAAACGACAGATTGAAAAATTTGGAATCAGGTTTTTATCAGAATGCAATCTGAAAGAAACGATTCAAATCAGAGGACAAATTGATTCAGACGAAGCTTTTTTCAAAGGCATCAGGCAACATGACGGGAAGATTGTTTTTGCTTCCACTCTGAGATTTGAGAAGTAATTCGAATTGCATATTACAAAATTCGAATTGAAAATTTCTTTGCGAGTTTGATTTGATGCATAATACAGATTAACAATATTTCAGTGAAAATATTTGCATTTTGCCATTCGCATCCTGCATTTTGAGTTCAATTTCACGCTACTTTCCGGTACCGCCATACTGATAAACCCAGCATCAGAGCAGCATACACAACAAGTGAATAAAACTGTCGGGTGAAATCACTGAAAACAGATCCTTTCAGCATAATCATGCGGTTGATCTGAATGAAATAAGAAATCGGATTTATTTTGTTTACTGTTTGAGCCCAATCTGGCATGCTTTCGATCGGGGTAAATAATCCGCTCATCAGAATAAAAATGACCATAAAGAACCATGAAATAAACATGGCCTGCTGCATAGTATCAGTCAAAGTTGAAACAAATAATCCGAAACTCAGCACAACAACAAGATATACCGAAACTGTTCCTAACTGTAAGGCCAGACTGCCCAACATGGGTACGCCAAATACAAAATGAGCCAGAAAAAGTCCAAATGAAAACTCAAACATGGCAATAATCCAGAATGGAAGCAGTTTGCCAATAATGAACTGATATTTTATTATTGGGGTCACATTTATCTGTTCTATCGTACCTAACTCTTTCTCCTTCACCACATTCATCCCTGATAAAAACATCCCGATAATGGTCACAAGCAACACCAAAATACCTGGAACCATATAGGTAATGTAATCAAGACGTGGATTATACCAATTCGAAACCGTGATTTGAATGGGATCGCTCAGACTAAGATTTGGAAAATGTTCAACGAGAATTTGTTTGTTAAAGTCTATCAGTATCGCGTGCGCGTAGGCGCTCATTATACTGGCAGCACTTCCGTTAATGGCATCCGTGATAATCATCACTTTTCCAGTCCCGTCCCGTTGCAGATCTCTCTCAAAATGAGGTTGAATAATGAGTAATTGGTGCGTTTTACCACTTTTTAAAGCTTCAACGCCTTCATCGTAACTATCGTAAAATGAACTTATTGTAAAAAATGGTGATCCGGAGAATTTGTTTATTAAATTTCTTGATTCAACATAATGATCATGATCGAGGATTGCAATATTGGTATTTTTTATTTCAAAGGTTGCCGTAAATGATAGAATCAGCAATTGAACCATCGGAATGACAAGGATAATGACAAGCATCGCTTTTTCGCGGAAAATCTGTCTGAATTCTTTTTGAAGTATGTATAATATAGTTCTCATATTTTGCAGATTTATCCCAACCGGATGTTAAATTTTTTCACACTCAGTCCGACAAAAAATAGTGTCATTCCGACCAGGATAAGTGTTTCTTTCCAGACATAACCAATGCCCAACCCTTTGATCATGATGCTCTTTACAATGATGATGAACCATTTACTTGGCATAATATTGCTCAGGATCTGCAAAGGAAGCGGCATGTTTTCAATCGGAAAAATGAAGCCGGAAAGCAAAATCGTTGGGAGCATAAGCACAAACATGGATAAAAGCATGGCTTGCTGTTGTGTTTGACTTACTGTTGAGATAAAAATCCCCATCGAAAGGGCCATTACAATAAATAAGATGCTTTGTAATAGCAGCAAAATCAAACTTCCGTTGATAGGCATTCCAAAAACCGTGAAAGCCAGCACCAGAATTACCACAGCGTTTGTAAAAGATAAAAGTATGTAAGGCAGTACTTTGCCAACAATGATCTGGAAAGGTTTTAACGGAGAAACCAGCAGCACTTCCATGGTGCCCAGTTCTTTTTCGCGGGCGATAGAAATGGAGGTCATCATGGCTGAAACAAGCATCAAAAGGATAGTGATTGTACCGGGAACGAACATAAACACCCCTTTCAATTCGGGATTATACATCATAGTCGATTCGATGGAGATTTGCATTGGAGGCTTTTTGTTCTCCATCATTTCCCGTGAATAATCGCGTACAATTCCCGCAGTGTAATTAAATAATAGGTTGGCAGTGTTTGGGTCTGAGGCATCTGTTATGATTTGCAGGTTTGCTTTACCTTCTTTCTCTAATTTTCTCCCAAAACCTGGTTCAAAAACAATTACCTCTTTAATTTCTCCTTTCCCAAAAGCAGCTTCAATCTGATCGGGATGTGTTAACACCGCATTCAAATCGAAATAGCCCGATGAAAGAATTTTATCGGTTATTTTCATACTGGTTTCATCTTTCGCCTGGTCGAGGATGGCAATGCTGGCATGATTTATTTCGTTGGTGATTGCAAAGCCGAATAACAAAACCTGAACAACAGGCATTCCAAACAGTATCAGCATGGTGCGCAGATCGCGGAAAATATGCAGAAATTCTTTTATAATAAAACCTTTCATTGTTCGGCGCTTTGTGCCCTTGCCAGGCGGATAAAAACTTCATTCATACTGTTCGCCCCATATTTTTGTTTCAGCATGGCCGGGGTGTCAAGTGCTTCAATTCTACCATCGACCATAATTGAAACACGTTCACAATATTCAGCTTCATCCATATAATGTGTCGTAACGAAAACAGTAATACCTTCATTGGCAGCTTCATAAATCATTTCCCAAAATTGACGACGTGTTACCGGATCAACACCACCTGTTGGCTCATCCAGAAAAACAATCTTTGGATGGTGTAAGATTGCCACTGAAAAAGCAAGTTTTTGCTTCCAGCCCAATGGGATTTCTTTCAGTATTTTATTGGCTGCTCCTGTAAGTTCAAGTTTTTCCAGAAAATATTTTGTACGCTCTTTGATTTGTTTTCGGCTTAACCCATAAATACCGCCATAAAATTCGAAGTTCTGGCTAACGGTCAGATCCTCATAAAGTGAAAATTTCTGACTCATATAACCGATGTTCCGCTTGATAAGATTGGTTTGATGATACACATCATAACCAGCAACTTTTATTTCGCCCGAGGTGGGAGATTGCAGTCCGCAAAGAATCTTTATAGCGGTTGTTTTTCCGGCGCCGTTTGCACCCAGAAACCCAAAGATTTCACCTTGTTTTACCTCAAATGTAAGATGATCGTTTGCAACGAAATTTCCGAATTTTTTAACCAGATTTTTTACTTCAATTACATTGGGCCGCTCAGTTGTCATTTCCCGGAATATTAAATTTATCTGACTTGCGCATATACAACATAAAGCTATCTTCAATCGTTGGAACAGCTTGTTTCACAACTATTTCGGTATGACCAATGGCATCCAGATGTCTGGTAATGATCATCGGATCAAAAGTTTCTGAATGGTTTAAATAATGCACAACATCACCAAAACGATACACTGCCTCTGTTTCAGGAATGGTTTGAAGTTCGTTCAGAAGATGATACATCCTGTTTGATCTCACTGTGTATATTTTTACCGGAAATGCACCGATGATCGCATCAGGCGTATCAATCGTCATTATATGTCCGTTTTGCATCAACGCTACACGATCACATAACGCGGCCTCATCCATATAAGGTGTCGAAACAAGGATTGTAATTCCCTGGGAACGTAATTTTTTGAGCATTTCCCAAAATTCCATGCGCGAAACAGCATCAACCCCGGTAGTAGGTTCGTCCAGAAAAAGTACTTCAGGTTTGTGAATCAGGGCACAGGATAGTGCAAGTTTTTGTTTCATTCCACCTGAAAGTTTTCCTGCTTTCCGATGTTTGAATGGTTCGATATGCTTATAGATATCCGAAATCAGATGGTAATTCTCTTCAATGGTGGTTTTGTAGATGCTTGCGAAAAATTTGAGGTTTTCTTCAACTGTCAGATCCTGGTATAAAGAAAATCTGCCAGGCATATAACCAACAATGTTTCTTATTGATTTATAATCTTTTACTGTGTTTAAACCTTCTATCGTTGCAGTGCCTGTATCAGGATTTAACAGCGTGGTAAGTATTCTGAACAGCGTTGTTTTACCGGCCCCGTCGGGACCGATAAAACCAAACAGTTCTCCTTTGTTGATAGTAACATTGATTTCGGTCAATGCTTTTACCGTTTTGTACGATTTTGATAGGTTTTGAAGGATTACTGCGCTGTGATTCATTTTAATTTTTTATTTAACCCTTGTCCAATAAGTGGTTTTACCGACAAGACTTACGCCGATATAACCTCTGATTTTGAGTGTATTCAGATCGTTTTCTTCTTCAAATTCCATATAGCAACTGTATGTTTTTCCGCTTTTTGGATCGTAAATTTCACCGTCTGTCCATTCATCTTCATCAAAAACGAAATTGGATAACAATACCAGGCCCATCTTTGGTCTGCTTTGTAAACTAACGTCTGGATTCAAAACATCAAGTTTTGGTTTTCCTGTTGCAGCATCTATTGGCTCTTTCATCCAGATTATTTTACCGAAATATTGATTCCCCTGCTGGTAAATTTCAACATGGGCATCTTTGTCAGCATTCAGCCAAACTCCAAGAATATCGCCCGCTTTCTGGGCTTTCACTTGTGGTGCTGTCATTAATACCAGCATAATCATTGACAGTAAAAAGGTAACTTTTTTCATAAAATTGTAATTTAGTTATTATTGAGTGATTAAATAAAGCGCCAATATTACGACAATCAATTAAACTGCCTGCAAAATGATTAGCTGTTACTTAAATAATATTTCTCCCGGCATTCCGATTTTAAGCTGTCCGTTGTTTTGAACCCTCACTTTAGCAGCATAAACAAGCTCAACACGTTCTTCACGGGTTTGTATTGTTTTAGGAGTAAACTCAGCTGTGGAAGAAATCCAGCTTATAGTTCCTTTGAGTTGTTGTAATTCAGTTTTGTTTTTATCAATAATGACGGTAACTTCATCTCCAAGGGCAAACTGTGAAAGCTGACCCCCGCTTACATACACTTTTAATTCCAGCACACTCAGGTCGGCAAGTTTATACAATGGTTTACCAAAACTAACTACCTCGGCGGGTTCAACATATTTTGAGAGCACTATCCCTTTTTGTGGATTTACGATTGTTGATTTACGGATGGATTCATTCACCTGAGCAACCTGGCTATCAAGTGCAACAGCCTCGCTGTTAATGCTTTCCAGTTGTGATTTTGTGGCAGTCATTTGTCGTTCGATGAGTTTAATATTACCATCGATATCGTCTTTTTGTTTGATAGTGGCAGCGCCTTCCTCCAATAGTTTATGAATGCGTTCCTGATCAACCTGTGCATTCAATAATTGCTGTTTGTTAACAGCCAGTTGCGCATTCACCGAACTTAAACGCGAAAGAATTGCCTGTTTCTGGCTGAAAAGTTGTGCTTTCCGCAGCGAAAGGTCAATAGTGTCAACCAATCCAACCACCTGATTCGTTTCAAGTAATTCGCCTTCTTTGGCGACAAAAACTAACAATTGACCCGATGAAAGGGAAGAAACCATGATCTCGGTCGCTTCAAAGTTACCATAGGCATCCGAAGTGTTTCCGTTTCGGTCGCAAGCGGTAAACATGGTAATTCCAATCAGAAGTGCTGATAATGTGATTTTAATTTTATTCATTTGTATTAAAATTTCCTGTTAAGAACATATAATCCATTCTGGCATTCACCAGTTTAATTGTATTTAATTGATAATTTAACTTGCTTTTGGTGTATTTTTCAAATTCCTGAATGTATGCGGCTGAGGTTATTACACCACTCTGCAACCTCTTTTTGGATGCGTCAACCACAGTTTCCTGAAGTGCAATGATTTCTATATCAGTCTCAAGCATCTTATTGATTTTGTCTATTTCCTGTAACTGTGCAGCAAAGCTGGCTCTCAGATTCAAATCAAAATTCTCCTTTTCCGATTCCAGAACTTCCTGCTGCAAGTCGAGCAATTGTTTTTCACGTTTTGTAGTTTGCCAATCCCAGAATTTGTAATTGAATCTCAGACCGGTTACATAATATCCTGTAAAATCATCTTCAAGCATATTCAATCCCGGACGGCCATAACCAAGTTGCCCGTAAGCCTGAATGATTGGCCTTTGTTTAACGCTAACGAGAGATTTCATTTTACCAAGTTTCTCCTGCTGTAAATTCAATTGCGTCAATTCAGGCCGTAAGTTAATGTATATAAGTTCGTTGATTACCAGATCAGGAATAAGTAAGCTATCCTCATTTTGTATTGGAACGGCTGTATATGTGGAAAGCAATTCAAGTGTGGCTGCTTTGCTGCTTTCTGCTTCCATAATCTTTTGCTGAACTGACAGATATTCAGCTTTTAAAGAATTCACATCGGCCTGAAGTATAATTCCCCCATTCAATGCAGCCTGCATCTCTTTGATTGTACCCTGTAAAGCTATTGCACTTGATTTCAAAACATTGATGCTTTTATCGAACAATAAGACCCTGAAGTATAATTTTGCAATCAGTTCCCTGTAGTGGTACTCTTGCTGGAATACATTGTTTATCTGGCTTTTATAATTGAAATCTTCTATCTCACGTTGACTTTTACGGTTACCGCCATCATAAATCATTTGTGTGATGTCGAGGTTGAGTTTATACCAGTCTTTTGCCATTTCCGGAACCGTGAAGCCGGGAATGGGGATTTTAAGTTGTGTGACATCAGACTGGTATGAAACCTGGCCATTCAGTTGCATGCCGGGATAGTACAATTTTTCAATATTACTTTGGGTGAGCTGTGTGTTCTGATCGTAAATTCCTCGTTGGTTACTTACCGGATAATGCCTGATAGCGCTATCCATCAGCTGATCCAGTGAAAAAATGGATCTTTCAGTCTGTGCCTGAACCTGAAAACCAAGCACAATAAATAATAATACAATTATACTATTTTTCATCTTTAATTTGTTTTGGCGCCGATTGCCAGTAATACAAAAGGAATCAGTACAGATTTTCTTTCTTCCAGAAAATCGTTAAATTTATTTTCATCATTACCAAAAAGAACAGATTGAATAATTGGTCGGGCAATGACCGGGAAAAGAACCATCGAAACCATATTAACCATAAGATGTTCAAGCTGTATTGGTTTGATTTTTCCGGCAGCTACATCTTTATCGATCAATGACTGTAATAATGCAAATGGCAATCCCTGCCCTTTGATGATATTGACGATTATTGTTGGATCTCGGTTAATTTCATGTAGGACAAAATGCGGCAGATAGGGGAGTTCCTTAATCAGATCGAGATAATTACCAATAAAATAGTGCACAAAATCACAGATACCTTCTGATTTTTCGATCGAAAGCTGCACTTTTGGCAAGAGTTGTTTCAGGCCTTCAGCAAATATTTTTTCAAATAACTTCTCTTTGCTTCTGAAATAATAGTGTAACAGAGCCTTATTAATTCCCGCTTCGTCTGCGATTTCCTGCATACGGCTACCATCCATCCCTTTCTGGGTGAACACTTTTCGTGCAGCCTGGAGTATAAGTTCTTCTGTGGTCATGTTGTTAATCAATCAGTTTAACTGAATGGTTAAACCGTTTGGCAAAAATATATATTATCACAGAGATATCAGGCTTTTTTTTAATTTTGTTAAAAATAAATTTTATGAAGTCTTTAAAAAAGATAGTATATTTTAGTGTAATTATTTTATTTACAGTATTATACAGTTGTAATTCCAGTCCAAAAAGCAAACTGGTCGGAACATGGAAAGCCGAAACTGTGGATGTTAAATTCGATGAGCAGGTGGCAAGTCCCGAAATGATTCGTCAGGTTGGATTAGAAAATAAGCAGGTTTTCTTTAAAATTCAGAATGATTCAGCAATGCTGCTTTATATTGACGCCAATAGCGAGCCGCAATCTCTGTTCTGGTTTTTGGATGAAGAGAACGGTTTGATCACCTATGCATACAAACAGGATGATCTTTCGCCTATTGAACTTGGGAAACTGAAGGATGGTAAAATCGTTTCGGAAAGTTCAACTCCACTTGGTACCATTAAAACTACTTTTAAGAAAAATTAAAGTTTGTCCGTAAAGTCATGCATTTACTAAAGTAAATGATCATTTTGAGAACAAACATAACGATGAAGTCGGACTTTATAAACAAACTCCGATTAGTTTTACTGTTTAACTGGGAATTCAACGCTGTATAACAAAGATTCAAGTTGTCTCAGATTATCTCTTTTGTCTTTGTTTGGATGATAAACATAACCTTCCAGGGTAACCAATCTTGCATATCTGGGATCGACAAAGGAATAGGATAAGAATGGTCCGGCCATGAAATCGCCGACAACATTCCAGACTCCCCTTGTTTCGACCGCAAAATCAGTGACATAGGCATTTGTTCGGGTTGCCTGTGGGACAATAAAAACTTTGTCAGTTGACATGAATGAACCGGTACTTGGTCCGGGAACATATTTTCTCAATAGTGAATCTCTGACTGCAATTATCTGATTAAGAGAAAATTGTGCAGTATCTGTATAAGGGATTGTATAAATTAATAAACCTTCACTGTGGTCTTCAAATTCACGCCTTAACCAAATAAAATTCCCTTCATTTTTAGCAATAAAAAAACCTTGTGGGATGAGAATTTTTATTCCAATGGATTCAAATATTGTCTGTGCAAGTTTTCCATCGCTCAGTGGTCTGAAAATGTCCATGATTCTCGCGCGTTCCGATTGGTCAAATTGCAGTTTAAATTCTTTTTTATGTTTTTCAAATGTTTCGATCCAGGATTTCATATCAGGTGCCGTGATACGGATCACACGCTGCGGTTTTGCCCAGACATCTGATTTTATTTCAATTTTTGGTTGAGTTAACTCAGGTTTTACTTCAATGAAAAATAAATTCCTGTGTTTTTGAAACATCTCGGAGAAATTGGAGACTTCGATTTTTGCCAGCCTGAATAAAGATTCATCTTGTGGCAAGCCATATTGAGGCTGTTCAAAAAATGCCCTGACGGTATCGCCAATCAAGCCTTTCCATTGCTCATTGTTCTGTGTAACAATCAGTATTTCGGAGGTGATACCCACCGAACGAGGTATTCTGATTTCACCCGGGCCGCATGATTGTAAGCCTGAATAAACAATCAGAATTAACAATAAACCAATCAAGTTTATCTTCATGGTCATGTTTTTAATAAAATTTGTATAAAATTACTAGCCTACAGAAGCTACTTTCAGTTTCTGGCCAATTTGTAGTTTCGAATTTTTGCTTAGATTATTCAGTTTTTTAATCTGGTCAACCGTCACTCCGTCATAAGCCCGGGCAATATCCCAAAGTGTATCACCTGCTTTAACGGTGTGATATATGAATTTACCCTTCACTTCACCTTTCTGTGCTTTTTCTTCAGTGGGTGGATAAACCTTCAGTTGCTGTCCGATTTGAAGTTTGGTACTACGCAAACTATTCCATTCTTGTAAATCAGTCACATTGCATTTGTATTTATCTGCAATGATACCAAGTGTTTCGCCTGATTTAACTGTATGATGTGTTGAGCTTGTTGATCGTTTCACTGGCGCTTTATTTACTTGCGCCATTGGAGCACCAGAGTTATAAAGTGTAAGTTTCTGTCCGGGATGAATGGTAAGCCCTTTCAGATTGTTCCATGATTTGAGCTGGTTAACGCTGACATTGTATTTTTTGGCAATGCCTCCCAGGTTTTCTCCTTTCCTTACAACATGCACTGATTGATCACTTACTTTTTCAACTTCTTCAAGTAATTTGTACTTTTCAACGCCTTTCTTGGTTTTGAAAGCATACAATTCAGTTTCGTTATTGATAAAATCGCCTACGTAATTTGTTGGAATCCTGAGTATATAAGGTTTTTCGCATGTTGCCGGAATAATTTCCCTTTTGTATTGCGGATTGAAAAATTTCAGATCACGCATTGGAATTCCTAACATTTCATTAAGCTGATCAAAAGATACTACCTCAGTAACTGTAACTGTATCAGTTCCATTTGCAATGATTCCAGGACTAATTGGGTAAATGTTATGTTCTGAAGAATAACTCATTACGTAATTAACAGCGATAAATGCCGGAACATATCCACGGGTTTCTTTGGGGAGAAAGGGCCAGATAGCCCAATAATCTTTTACACCTCCTGCACGGCGTATGGCACGGTTTACAGTTCCGGCACCGGAATTGTAAGCTGCGAGCACAAGATACCAGTCCTGATACATATTGTAAAGATCGTTCATGTGTTTACAAGCAGCCTCAGTTGCTTTGAAAGGGTCGAAACGATCATCAACAAGTGAGGAAACTTTAAGGTTATATACTTTTCCTGTACCGTACATAAACTGCCACATGCCCTTTGCTCCGGCAGGTGATCCGGCTGATGGGTTGAGTGCCGACTCTACAATTGCCAGGTATTTCATTTCCAGTGGAATATTGTACTTGTCCAGTTGCTCTTCAATCATTGGAAAATAAACGTAAGAAAGACCAAGTGCCCTGCCCGTCAGGCCGCGTTTGCGCATGGCATACAATTCAATAAATGCTTTAACATGCTTATTATAAATTAAATCGAGAGGTGTTTCACGATCGAGTTCCGCAATGCGGGCGGCATAAACACTGTCAGGATAAGTTGGAATTTCGAGTGGAGAAAAGCCGTATTTATTCAGATTGACAGTATCATACCACAGCATACTATCACTGAAATACTGAATCCTTAATAAACTATCAAGCATTCGTACGATGGGGGAATCTTCAATATAGGCAAGTCCATTGTTTTCAGCCTCAATACTTTCTGCAGTCTGAAGATTCAACGAATCATCCTGAATCATTTGCAG
The DNA here is from genome assembly GCA_903957365.1 of uncultured Bacteroidota bacterium. Taxonomy (GTDB): domain Bacteria; phylum Bacteroidota; class Bacteroidia; order Bacteroidales; family F082; genus CAJBPB01. The sequence goes on along the minus strand of CAJBPB010000220.1, from coordinate 14,754 downwards.
TGTGTCACCTAGTATCTCCTCAACTTCTGATTGTGCTGAGATTTGAATTGAAATTAGCACGAAAGCAATGGATAGTAATGATTTAATCTTCATAATTTTTGGGGCGTCCTTTTTATAGCGACAAAAATATAATAATTCAGTTTTTTTGCAAATTAATGTTTGACAATATCCTTTTTAAATTTTGAACAAACACTTCATTTTTAATCAAGTCCGGTAAAAATATGCATCACCGAAGTTGCAATATATCCCTAATTAACATGAAAAATCCGGAATTATTATTCCGGATCGGAAAATTCAGATAAATAAAAGAAGGTGAAACCAGGATTATTTATTCTTTGTTTCTTCCTTTTCCTCTGGTTTTTTCTCTTCGGGTCCGTTCATACCAACTTTGAATTCACGGATGCCTTGTCCGAACCCTTTCATTAGTTCAGGAATCTTTTTACCACCAAATAATAATAAGACAACTACAAGAATTACAATAATTTCGGGAGCGCCTACTATTCCAAGTATGATTGAATGTATCATAGCATTAATTTTTTATGCCGCAAATATAGCATTAATTCGAACCATTTAGACTTACTTGATTACCTTTGACACTAAAATTTAGTAAAAGTTTATGAGTCCAAAATTAAACTATCCTAAAAGTGTAATCCTGACAGCAATGCTTGCTCTGGTTTGCACATCAGGTATGCTCTTTGCCCAAAGAAATCCAGATGAAAAACCTGATTACAGAAAATTGCATTATCTGTCTGAAGAGGAAATGATGATGCCAGTAAAGCGTAATCCGGATTTTACAGAAACAGATCCTCCTGTCGGACCAGTTCGCATGGTTGGCGAGTTTGAACGCATGCAGGCTGTTTTAATCCGTTATCCTTTAGGAATTCCATATACAGTAATTGCTGAAATGGCTGAAGATTTGTTGGTTACAACAATAGTTTCCAGTAATTCTCAGGCTACACAGGTGTTGGCTATATATAATCAGAATGGCATTAATACAGCAAATTGTAATTTTCTTGTTGCTCCGACCGATTCGTATTGGACACGTGATTATGGCCCATGGTTTGTTTTTGATGGCAACAATGAACCTGGAATCTGTGATTTCCCTTATGACAGACCTCGTCCAACAGACGATAACATACCTGTGAAAGTGGCTCAAAGTCTGGGTATCAATCTTTTTGGCATGGATCTAACCCATACTGGCGGAAACATGATGGCAGATGGATTTGGTTTTGCTGCTTCTACCGATTTGGTTTTTGAAGAAAATACCAGTCTGAGTGAACAGGAAATCAAAGTTAAAATGGAAGACTATCTTGGTATAACACAATATGATGTTACACTTGATCCTCTGGCCGATTATATCAAGCACATCGATTGCTGGGGAAAATATCTGGCACAGGATAAAATACTTATCGGGCGGGTTCCTTTGAATGATGACAGATATGCCGATTATGAGGCTGTTGCGGATTATTTTGAAAACACGAACTGTGCCTATGGATATCCTTACAATGTTTATCGGGTTTTCACACCCGGAACAGCTCCAAACACACCTTATACAAATTCTATCATTTTAAATAACAAGGTATTGGTTCCGCTGACAGGAAGTCAATGGGATGATGAAGCCATTGCAGTATATGAAGAGGCGATGCCAGGTTATGAAATTATCGGGATGAACTGGACTGAATGGTTTAATACCGATGCGCTTCATTGTCGTGCCATTGGTATTGCAGATCTGGATATGCTCTTTTTAGACCACAGGCCATTGTTTGGTGTGGTTGATTGGCAGGATTCGCTGGCCGTTGAAGTTAAAATTACTCCTTACTCAGATGAAATACTTGTTTCCGACTCCTTGCTGGTAAATTATCAGGTAAATAATGGAACATATATGTCTGCAATTTTGCATCATTCTGAAGGTTCTGAATATGTGGGATATATAAAAAACTATCAGGCATCAGATACAATTCGTTATTTTGTATCTGCCCTTGATGCAGCTGAAAATCATGCAAAACTCCCTTATATGGGAGCCGCCGATCCTCATAGTTTTATTGTTGGTGAACAGATTTTTACTGATTTAACCATCACACCCGATACTTTGATTTTTATGTATGAACCTGTCGAACAGTTTAGAATAATGAACAATACACCTTCATCAGTGATAATCGAAAGCATTAGTTCTGAATATCTTGTTGGATTCCCTACACTTCCCGTTTTACCTTATTCAATCCCATCGGGAGATTCATTAATTGTGGATGTTGAAGTTTCAATAATCACGTTAAACCCAGCATTTGTATGGATGTATGATTCGATATTTATTACTTCGGATATAAGTACACAAAAAGTGATTGCTAAAGTGAACTCTGATTTAATTGGCGGAATTCAACCTAATAATGGGCAAGGTGCATTAAATGTTCAACCCAATCCATTTAAAAATGAAGTGTCATTTAATTTAGAATCTATTAAAAATCAGAATATTACACTGAGTATATTTGATATTTACGGAAAATTAATCAGAACACTTAACGATACAAGAAAAGTACAATCATCAACTATTCTGACTTGGGATGGAAAATCAAATCAAGGAATTACGCAACCTGAAGGTATCTATTTTTATCAGATACAAACAGGTAATAAATTACTTTCCGGAAAGATTATTAAGTTGAAATAATTCGATATTAAACAAGTATCTGCGAAAGATAAACAGCCAGAACCATAGCACTGACAATTATCCAAAATAGTATTTTGGGTGGTACACTGTCTTTTTCAGGATCATAATCAAACTCACTGTTTTTCATCGTAATTGTGAATTAGGGCAGTTTATTCAAGCGGACTCCATTTTTAAAAGCAACCACAAAAGCATCAAATATCTTGTTTGTTGATTTTAATTCATTTCGTTTTTGGGCAGCCTGTTCATACGTCGCATAAGAACCAACTGTGTAAATATAATATCTGTTATGTGAAGATTCACTTATTTCGTTTTCCGGAATATTATATTTATTGCTTAATTCAGAAATAGGAACCTTGCCTTCGTATTTGGCTCTGATCTGAACACGGTATTCAACTTCCAATATAGCCACTTCATTGGTTTTAGGTTTAGTTATTACCTCAGGGATGATTACGGCAGCCGGCGCAGCTTCTTCAACAGCTAATACCTCAACTACCTGATTCAATGAATTTTCTGGAGCAATTGGTTCGTTTTGAACTGCAGCCGGAATAATCATTTCAGGTTCACTTTCAGGCACTTTGCTTACGCGTTTCTTGTTTTTATTAAAGGTGTAGGAGATGCCGATAGAGGTGTTGTTATAAACATCATATTTGAATCCTCCACTTGCAGTCAGATCGAAAAGATCAGAATTAATAATCCGGTTTGCAGTTTCAAGCCGCAACGACCAGGTATCATCCAATCTGAAATCAAAACTAAACCCTCCTATTACAATACCTTCAAGTGTTTGTCCGTTAATTCCAGATCCGTTTCCAAATCCACCTTGTGCAACTAAATTTCCTGAAGATAACTCATAAAGAGTGGAGTTGAAATTTATTAAACCAACTCCAAGTATAACACTTGTGGTGAAAAAGCGGTCTTTACGATCTCTTCCAAACAAATTATTCAGATCGATGGCGGTATTCAGATTGAATTCTGTGTTTTTAGCAACAAAATTTCGATCCCATTCACGTTTGGTTCCGGCATAATGTGCATATACACCCTGACCACGTAAACTAAAAACTGGAGACAACTGCTTCTCTATAATTAAATTAGCATTAAAACGCCATTCGCTTTTATTGTTAAAAACCGGATAAAAGTTATATTGTTTAATGTCACCAAAAAACAAGGCTGTTCCAACGCCAAGCGATACCCGCCAGTCATTGCTCCAGCCCATCCCCGGAGATGGTGCAGTCGATTCCCTTTCAGGGCTGGCTGTAACGGTCTGCCTCTCATTTTGTTGTGTTTGTTTGGGTTTGAATATCTGTGCTGAAGTTTGTTTGCCGAAGAATGGAATGATCAAAACAACAGCAAGAAGACAATATTTTATAGATGCTGATCTTATTTTATTTTTCATGATGGGGTTGTTTACGTTTTGGGCAAAGTTATATAATATTATACCAAAAAATCAAGCCCGATTTATGCCTTATACGCTGATTTTTAGAATAGTGTTACAAAAACACGATAAAATTAATCAGAAACAGAAAATCATGGAATTTTTGGCACTAATTCTTCCCTGTTTTTAATCGAAATATTGGGTTGTTAATGACTAAATATTTCTGAAATAACGATGGTTTATTAAATGCAGAGCTGAAGGCCTTACTGTGCTTTTTAGAATAAAATCAGACCAATACTATTTTGCTTCTGTTTTATTCGGCCGTATCAAAATGTTATCAGTAAAAGCACAAACTAATTACAAATGAAAACTTCTATCTGTCAATAATATATAACAGATGAAATAAAAACCTTCGTGGGCAGGAGATGGAAAATAACCTGACAAGATTATTTTACAATACGCAGATGCAATTCGTTCAATTGTTCGTCAGCGATGGGTGATGGTGATTCAATCATTACATCACGGCCTGAATTGTTTTTTGGGAACGCAATAAAATCACGGATTGAATCGTGTCCGGCAAATAAGGCTGTCAAACGGTCGAAACCCAGAGCGAGGCCACCATGTGGTGGCGCACCATATTCAAATGCATTCAGTAAAAATCCGAATTGATTTAATGCTTCTTCATCAGTAAATCCAAGCAGGCTGAACATGTTTTTCTGTAAACTGCGGTCATGGATCCTGATTGAACCACCGCCGACTTCTACGCCATTGATAACCATATCATATGCGTTGGCACGAACCTTGCCAGGCTCAGTTTCCAACAAATGAACATCTTCAGGTTTTGGTGAAGTAAAAGGGTGGTGCATGGCATAGAATCGCTGAGACTCTTCATTCCATTCGAGCAATGGGAAATCAGTTACCCACAATGGTTTAAAAACTTTCGGATCACGCAGGCCAAGTTGGTTGCCCATTTCAAGACGCAACTCATTGAGCTGTTTGCGGGTAGACTCTTCTTTTCCTGATAAAATTAAAATTAAGTCACCAGGTTTGGCATTAAATCGATCAGCCCAGACCACGAGATCATCGGCAGTAAAATATTTATCGATTGAGGATTTGATGGTGCCATCCGTATTGAATTTGATATAAACCAATCCTTTGGCCCCAATCTGAGGTTTTTTAACGAAATCGGTCAATGCATCAAGTTGTTTTCTGCTATATTCACTGCAACCTTCAGCATTAAATCCAACAATGAGTTCTGCCTCATCGAAAATACTGAAATCATGGTTTTTAGCCAGATCGTTCAATTCAACAAATACCATCCCGAAACGTAAATCCGGTTTATCAGAACCATAATATTTCATTGCAGTTGCGTAATCCATTCGCTGAAAAGGCGCAACATCAAGATTTTTTACTTCTTTGAATAAATGACGTGCCAGTCCTTCGAAGGTATTCAATACGTCTTCCTGTGTTACGAATGCCATTTCACAATCGATCTGAGTGAATTCGGGCTGGCGGTCAGCGCGTAAATCTTCGTCACGGAAACATCTGACAATCTGAAAATAACGGTCATAACCGGCAACCATTAAAATCTGTTTAAAAGTCTGGGGTGATTGCGGAAGTGCATAAAACTCTCCAGGATTCATCCTTGAAGGAACCACGAAATCGCGTGCACCTTCAGGTGTGGATTTTATTAAATAAGGTGTTTCAATTTCAAAAAATCCCTGACTGTCGAGATAGCTTCTTGTGGCAATGGCCATACGGTGACGTAATGCAAGATTTTGTTTCAAGGGATTACGACGTAAATCGAGGTACCTGTATTTCATTCTCAGTTCATCACCACCATCTGATTTATCTTCAATTGTAAAGGGAGGGGTTTTGGAAGCGTTAAGTAATTCAATAGATGTGAGTTTTATCTCAACTTCACCAGTTGGGATATTTGGATTCTTCGATTCTCTTTCCGAAACAACACCCTCAATTTTAATGACATATTCACGTCCCAGACTACGGGCGATCGTCAATAATTCAGGTTTGCTTTCACCTTCCTGCAGAAATAACTGGGTTATACCATAACGGTCGCGCAAATCAATCCAAAGTAGATTTCCTTTGTCACGTGTACGTTGCACCCAACCACTGAGTGTAACTTGTTTCCCAATATCAGTTACTCTTATTTCGCCGCAGGTATGTGTTCTGAAAGTCATGGTAATTCGTTTATTTTGGCTGCAAATGTAGAAAATTGTTTGTTATTTGGACGTGTTTTATAAACCTGTAACCAGCAAACTGATAAATTATTCCGTGAAATCATGGATTTATTAATCAAACAGCCTTGGTTTTTTATAAAATTTGTATTCTGTCTGAACCCATTCGTTTTATATTGTTTGAAACTTATAAATATTTGTTTATCAACAATATAAACAAATATTGATTTCAAAAATGAACCTAAATTTTATAAATCGTATTTTCTGACCCTCAATAAAGGCTAGCCAATTGCTACGAATGGATTATTCACTTTTTCACTTCCGATATTTGTTTCAGGGCCATGACCCGGATAAACAATGGTTTCATCAGGTAAAACGAAAAGTTTCTGCCAGATACTGTTTTTCAGAAGATCGTAGTCTCCACCCGGTAAATCTGTCCGTCCAATACTTTGGTAAAATAATACGTCACCGCTGATTAGAAATGACGCTTCTTCGCAATAAATACAAACACTTCCGGCTGCGTGGCCAGGTGTATATAAAATCATGATCAGGCTGTTGCCAACCGCGAACAACTCGTGATCGGATATTTCGAAATGAGGTCTGATGTTTTTTTTGAGATGCAGACCGTAAGTATTGGCAACTGATGAGGCAGTTTCAAGATACATTTCACCGCCAGAATGTGCCCCCAGTTTTATATTATACCTTTCGCAAACAAATGCATTTCCTAAAATATGATCGATATGCGCATGTGTATTTAATGCCATGATTGGTTTTAGCTGATGATTTTCAATGAAATCCTGCAGCGCCTTTTCTTCCTCCGGAGTTGAACATGCGGCATCAATGATGACACATTCATTGGTCTCATCGTAAAGTAAATAGGTATTGACCTGAAAAGCGTTGAAGACGAATTTTTTAATCTGAATCATATCTCGGTTATAGTTGATTAATGTTTTAGTAGGATCGCAAAAATAGTAAAACCTATGAAACGGTCACCTTAAAAAAGTATTACTTTAGCCCCAGCGAAGTAGGAAAATGGAATGAATCACTGCCAATCTCAAACAATCAGGTTTCATCTGCACACAATCATATTGATTGGTCTGCTTCTTGTTTTGTTTCCAATTACCTTGTTTCCACAGTTTTATAATGGTTCCAATATGTCATTTGGAAAAAACAGGGTACAATGGAATAACACAATCTGGACGTATTACCGTTTTGCCGATTTTGATACCTATTTTTATCTCAATGGAAATGAACTGGCACTTTACACAGCCAGATATGCATCTGAACAGATTCCTGTCCTTGAAAAACGGTTACAGGGCGCACTGAATCAAAAGATACAATTTATTATATTTAACAATCTCAATGATCTGAAGCAGAGTAATATAGGATTATCTTCAGAGCAACAATACAATCTTGGCGGTATAACGCACATCATCGGAACCAAGGTTTTTATTTATTTCGATGGTAATTATTTGCATTTTGAGCAACAGATCAGGGCCGGAATTGCCGAAATGTTGTTAAATCAATTGATGTATGGTGGCAGCATCGGTTCGCAAATAAGGAATAGTACAGTTTTCAACCTGCCTGATTGGTATAAAACAGGCTTGTTATCCTATATTTCGGAAGATTGGAATACATTGCTCGATGACCGTTTACGTGATGGCATTACCACCGGACGGTTCAGGAAATTAAACCGTTTGAAAGGTGAAGATGCCGTCATTGCAGGCCATTCTCTTTGGCAATATATCGAAGACAAATATGGAAAACCGGCAATGGCTGATATTGTACACATGACACAAATGAGCCGGAATGTGGAGAAAGGTTTTCTTTATGTGACTGGGTTAAAATACGCTGACCTGATCAAAGAGTGGTATGCGTATTACCGGACAATTTATCCGCTTGACCAAATCAATATTCCTGAAAATCTGCTTCCTCTCAAATACCGAACTTACCGCACTTTTGAGCGCCCAACACTCAGTCCTGATGAAAAACACCTTTGTTATACAACCAATGATGAAGGGTTAATGAAACTTTGGATGTTAGATTTACAGACGAATAAAAAGAAAAAGATGTTTCGCAGCGGATATAGTTCAGATGCGCTTACCGATTATACATATCCGCTTACTGCCTGGCATCCGGGTGGTAGTCTGCTGGCATTCATTGTAGAGGATAAAGGAAAAATATTTCTTTATTTTTATAATCTTGAGGATGAAACACTGGACAAAAGGAATATGTTCGATTTCCAGAAGATTACGCACTTAAGCTATTCACCTGACGGAAGATCATTAGCCATGTCGGCTGTACGTAACGGGAAACCAGATATATACATATTTAACATTGCCGCAAATTCACACAACCAGATCACAACGGACTTCTTCACTGATTTGAATCCTGTTTTCATCGATAATAAACGGGTGGTTTTTAGTTCAAACAGGTTATCAGATACATTAATCACGCAAATTAATCCTACAAGCCAGCCAAAGCAATTCGATTTATTTTTGTTTGATCTGGAATTTAATAATAATCTGGTCAGACGTTTAACCAGTACACCCAACGCAAATGAAATCTTGCCTTCTCTTAAATCGAAAAACAAAATCGATTATCTGAGTGATCAGAATGGTATATATAATTTGTATAGCGGAAAATTCGACAGTGCCATCAGTTTCATTGATACCACAGTGCATTACCGTTATTTTATGGAATCGGCATTGCTTACCGACTTCACCTCCAACATTTTGTATTACACCTGTTCAGGAAAGGATGGTTCTTATTTTTTACAGATGCGGAACGACAACAGACAAAAATTATACAAGTTAAATGCTGACAAGGTTTTTGAATCAAATGATTCAGATGTTGAATTAACGGCTTTCCGGTTGAAACAGCAATCACTAATCGTGAGCGATACGGGTACTTCTAAGGAAGAGAGAAAAATGCGGAGAAGTTTCCATCCCGTTTTTCGTCAGTTTATTAAAAATGACACAAGCCAGTTTGTCCCTATTCCAACCTGTCAGGGATCGTTCGGAATTACGGGAAATTCACGCCTGACGTCCTTACTTTATGAAGCTTCGGGTCAAAAGCAGGAACGTATCGACCAGAGCAGTCTGCCAAAAAGGAGAAATTATTATGTTGAATATTTCTATGATCAATTGATTTCTCAGATTGATTTTACCTATACCAATTATAATTATCAGCCATTTGCCGGCGGTGGTGCTCCCATTTATCTGAATCCTGGTTTCAATGTATTGATGGGAGTGACGCTCACTGATCTTCTTGAAGATTATCGTATCGTAGGTGGCGTAAGATTGAATCCGGAATTGATAAACAACGAATATGCCGTGAGTTTCACCAATCTGAAAAACCGACTTGACAGGCAAATCACTTTGCACCGGCAAAGTACCGAAAACTACGGTTACACTGAAATAACGCGTACACATTCGCATCAGGCATATTATATGTTAAGCTGGCCTTTTTCTGAAACCCTTAGCGTGCGTGGAACCGGAATATATCGCAATGATATGAAGGTTTATCTTGCTACTGATCCTGTGAATCTGAAAAAGAAAACCGGATTTGAAAACTGGGGTGGATTCAGGGGTGAGTTGGTTCTTGACAACAGCCGCGAAGTAGGGACCAATTTATATACTGGTATCAGGGCAAAAGTTTTTGCCGAATACTATCAGCTGATGACAAAAAACAGCCAGAATTTTGTTGTTTTGGGTTTCGATTTCCGCCATTATCAGCGGGTTCACCGGAATTTTATCTGGGCCAACAGGCTGGCGGCAAGTACTTCATTCGGATCAACCAAACTCATTTATTATATGGGTGGTGTGGATAATTGGCTGGCACCTGGTTTTAACAGAGAAACACCTATTGATTATTCTCAAAACTATTCCTACCAGACTCTGGCAACGAATATGCGCGGTTTCAATCAGAATATCCGAAATGGCAATAATTTTGTTGTGTTGAATTCGGAATTCAGGTTTCCTGTTTTTAGTTATTTTCTTCAAAACCCCATCAGCTCAAATTTCATACGTAATTTCCAGCTGACCGCATTTGGTGATCTTGGAACAGCCTGGACCGGTTGGAATCCTTATTCACCTGAAAATTCACTTTATACAAAATACATTCAGAATGGCCCGCTCACTATTTCAGTAGAAATTCAAAAAGATCCAATGATTGCAGGTCTGGGGCTGGGAGCGCGGACAACAATTCTCGGATATTTTGTGCGTGGAGATGTCGCATGGGGCGCCGAAGATGGAAGAATGGGTAAACCAGTTTATTATTTATCTTTAAGTTTGGATTTTTAGGAGGGATTATGACTTTTTACATTTTCATTGTTTTGTTGATGATCGGACTCATAGCTGGCGTCTTCAGTGGGTTGATGGGGATAGGTGGGGCGATCATCATGATTCCCGCGCTTATATATTTTTTACAGATGGACCAGCAATCGGCTCAGGGAACAAGTATTGCGATCATGCTTCCGCCCGTTGGTTTGTTAGCGGCGTATAACTATTACAAAGCAGGCGCGCTGAACATAAAATATGCGGCAATTATTGCAGTGGCGTTTTTTATCGGAGGATATTTTGGGTCTCGATTCGCTACAAGTCTGCCACAGGAAAGTTTGCGAAAAATATTCGCATTTGTTCTTATTGCAATTGCGATCAGGATGTTATGGACAAAAAACTAATTATTGAACCTCTTAAACTATATTATTCATTTCTCGTGCCAAACTTATCAACACAGGTAGTTTATAAATATTAGTTGCCATTAATTACTTCCGAAAGCCTTATTCTCACTGGCTTTAAAAATTTATCAACAATGTTTCGTTGAAAAAATCAGACCCAATAAATCTAAAAGGTATTGTATATTGCGAGGCGATTTTAATCAAACTTCTGTTTGGTTAAAGAGCATCAGGAGAATTGCTTAACAACAAATTCAAATAATTAATTTCAGACTCATATGGAAAACAATCTGTTTACGAATCTCGAACATGCTGTAAAACAAGAGAAAGACCAGAGTTTTTTTGATAAAATGCTTGAATTGAGAGTTAGACCTGATATTTCTAATATACAATCTGTTGAAAATCAAGAATCTATGACAACTGTGGCAGACACGTCTTCCTCTGAGAAACAAAACAACCCTTCTAAAAACCATTCGCAAGCCGAAGTTCTGGCCGCTGCTACTGCCTATTTCAAAGGAGATAATATGGCAGCCAATGTCTGGATGAATAAATATGCGTTGAAAGATAGTTATGGCAATTTGTATGAATTGACTCCCGATGACATGCATCATCGACTGGCTTCAGAAATTGCACGTATTGAAAAAAAATACCCGAACCCATTAAGTGAACAGGAAATTTATTACGTATTAAAAGATTTTAAATATATTATTCCGCAAGGTAGCCCGATGGCTGGCATTGGAAACAATTATCAGGTTTCATCTTTGTCAAATTGCTTTGTTATCGGTAACGATGGCCTTTCCGATTCTTATGGTGGTATCATGAAAATCGACCAGGAACAGGTTCAGTTGATGAAAAGACGGGGTGGTGTAGGTCACGACCTTTCTCATATCCGTCCAACCGGAAGCCATGTGGCGAACAGTGCGCTCACATCTACCGGTATCGTTCCATTCATGGAACGCTATTCAAACTCGACCCGTGAAGTCGCACAGGATGGCCGCAGAGGTGCCCTCATGCTAAGCATTAGTGTAAAGCATCCCGATGCCGAAAGGTTTATCGATGCAAAGCTCGAACTGGGAAAAGTGACCGGAGCCAATGTTTCAGTGCGTATCTCAGATGAATTTATGCATGCCGTTATTCATAATAAAAAATTCGTTCAGCAATATCCTATCGAATCACCTAACCCAACCTTTGTGCAGGAAGTTGATGCGCTCAAACTCTGGCAGAAAATTATTCACAATGCATGGGCATCGGCCGAACCGGGAATTTTATTCTGGGATACAATAATTAATGAATCCATTCCTGATTCTTACGCTGACCTTGGATTTAAGACTTTATCGACCAATCCCTGTGGTGAAATTCCATTGTGCGCGTATGACAGTTGCAGGCTAATCGCAATAAATCTTTACAGTTATGTTGAAAATCCATTTACTGAAAATGCGAATTTCAATGTGGAGTTGTTCACAAAGCATGCACGGATGGCACAAAGGATGATGGACGATATTGTTGACCTTGAAATTGAAAAGGTAGATGCCATTATTGCTAAAATAAATGCAGATCCTGAACCGGTTGAGGTAAAAGGGGTTGAGTTGAATCTCTGGAAAAACATCCGCAAAAAAGCATTGCAGGGTCGTCGTACAGGAATTGGTATTACTGCAGAAGGTGATATGCTTGCTGCATTAGGAACACGTTATGGATCAGAGGAAGCTATCACATTCTCTACCGACGTACATCAGGTTCTTGCGCTGGAGGTGTATCGTTCTTCAGTTGAAATGGCGGGTGAACGTGGTGCATTTGAAATGTACGATGCCGAACGTGAAAAGAATAATCCGTTTATTGGCCGTATTCGTGAAAGCGCACCTCAACTTTACGAAAAAATGATTAAGGCTGGACGGCGCAATATTTCAATGCTTACCATCGCTCCGACAGGCAGTGTAAGTATTTGCACACAAACAACTTCAGGCATTGAGCCTGTTTTTGCAGTTTCGTATAAACGTCGCAGAAAAGTTAACCCTAACGATATTAATGTCACCGTTAGCTTTGTTGATGGAGTTGGTGATGCATGGGAAGAATACAATGTGTTTCATCCTAAATTTGAAACATGGCTCAGCGTGAATGGTTACGATGTTGCCAAAGTAAAAGCGTTTAATGATCAGAACCTGCGCGAAGTGATTATCGCTTCTCCTTACCATAAAGCAACTTCAGCCGATATCGACTGGTTAAGCAAGGTGAAAATGCAAGGGGATATCCAAAAATGGGTCGATCATTCAATTAGTGTGACAGTAAATGTGCCCAACGAGGCAACGGAAGAATTAGTCAGTCAGATTTACCAGACCGCATGGGAGGTCGGATGCAAAGGAATTACAATTTATCGTGATGGTTCACGCTCCGGTGTACTAATCAGTAACGATGAAAAGAAAACAAATGATGCCCGTAATGAGGAGTTTAAAGAAACGACAGCACCACCTCGCCCGAAGAAATTGGAAGCGGATGTAATTCGTTTTCAGAATAATTACGAAAAATGGCTGGCCGTTGTTGGTAAAATAAATAACAAACCTTACGAAATCTTTACCGGAAAGGCCGATGACTTTTTTCTGCCACCTTATATCGAAAGTGGTTGGGTAATCCGTGAAAAAAATAAGGCTGAAAAAGCACGCTATGACTTTCAGTACCAGGATAAACAAGGATATAATGTCACAATAGAAGGTTTATCACGTTCATTTAACAAAGAATACTGGAATTATGCCAAGTTGATTTCCGGTATTTTACGCCACGGTATGCCACTTCCTTATGCGATAGAATTGATTCAGAATCTTACATTGGATGAAGACACGATCAATACATGGAAAAATGGTGTTGTTCGCGGACTGAAACGATATATTCCGGATGGAACAGAAGCACAGGGAAAACTTTGTCCGGAGTGTGGTGACCAGGATAGCCTGATTTATCAGGATGGTTGTCTGACCTGCAATGCCTGCGGTTATTCAAAGTGCAGTTAATAGTTTAACTCAGAAGTAAAAAAGCCGGTCTGTTTAAGGCCGGCTTTTTTGTTAGAAATGCATTTTATGGTAATCATAGGTCTGACTTTCACGAAAGGTACGGATACTTCCCGCCAAAATAAGGAAAATTTCCAGTTCTCTGGAAGCCAGCCAATTGATTGATTGCGGATTGCCATTTACCGCACCTGCAATGTTAAGGTACAGGTCCTGATTATAGTTTTGTAACCATTTTATCGCTTTATCCTGGTTATCGATCGCGCCATCCAAAGCTGCCAGTGAAAAAAATTTATTTTGCATCAGCCAGCCAAATGCCCCTTCACTGCCTCTTACAGCACTGCTGAATGCCGCCAGCTCAGGGAATCCGTTTCCTAAAAGCCAGGCATGGAATTGGTTATCCTCTTCCTTAAAGGTTTCGGCGAGCGCCATCAGAATTTTTACAGGATATTGCTGCATACGATTGATAATTAACCAAATACACTCGCTTCGATACCTATTTCATTTACTTTCTGGGCGATCAGGAGAAGCTCTTCTTCACCGATTTTTTCAAGGTCATGCGCAGGAGTTGCCCGATCGAGCGAGTAGATCATCACTGCCTTAGGTTGAATCTGTCTGAGCAGGTTTAACCAGTCGTTTAGTTCGCCAGGCTCGGTATTGTCAATTATTTTTTCATTCATTTTCCCTCTCAGAAACAGGGTTTGAATGATAAGGTTCTTCCTGATTCGTTTTAGCTGTTCCACGTATTCTTTCAGTTTGAAGGCTTTCAGTGGCATATTTATCATTTTCACGATGGCTTCATTACCACCATCGAGTTTCTGAATATTATTATCAACAAGCATCAGCGCTTCAATCACCTG
>CAJBPB010000219.1 GCA_903957365.1 uncultured Bacteroidota bacterium | reverse complement strand
GTGATAACAGTAACCGGTCCCGGTAAACTACGGGTGATATCGCGCGGACGGTTTAAACCCGCTTCTGGAGACAAAATCAAATACGAGATATTTTATACAGTGGATGCCGGCGCGCGGAAGAGCGCTTTGGTTAATGCAGCCGAACGATCAAAAAATGCCACCTATCTGAACGAGACGCTCGGTGTGCCTGCTCAGAACAGGGAGTTCGTAATTGAGCTTGAAAGGGGGACTCACAATATCGAATTTTTACTGAAGGACAGTATAGTTCCGGTTGCTGTGAGATATGTTTTTACACCAGCGAAGCAGAAAAAACAGGAATGGATGGCTTATTCGCCTCTGCAACCCTCTGAACCAGTCGATCTGATTTCGAAGGAGTCCACGGTTACTTATTACCGTTTTTCGACTACGAAACCATTGAAGATAGAAATAAATGGTCCAGCCGAATTACGACTGATGACCCGGATCGAAATGCAGTATCAGATGAAAGGCAAAATCGATTACCGGGTGCAGGTAAAGGAAAATGACAAGATTTTGAATACTTATCAGTTGAGCAGCGACCGGTCGGAAATGGCGTCATATAAAGATCGTAATGATTTGATCCCGGGAAAGGCACGCGAGTTTGTAATTGATGTACCGAAAGGAAAACATATATACGAAATCGGTACATTAGATCAGGATAAAAACACAGTTCTGGGACGGATTATGTTGCCTAAAAAGGATGTGAAGCTTGTAAAATGATGCCCTTGACTTTATAAAAAATCGGGTCTGTATTTGAAAATAGAAGTTTAAAAAATGGAAAATCGAAAAATCTTAAAAATTCCCTTGATTCTGTTGATGATTTTGGTTTCTTTTCTCCAACCTTTGGATGTATTGGGTCAAAAGAAGTCGAAGAAAAGCAAGAAAAAACGACCGGAGCTGGTTGTTGAATTCAGCCTTTCATCAACCTATGATGATAATATTTTGAAATATTCAGAAAAGTACCTCGAACGCTTTGACAAACAACAGGATCAGGGTCGGTTTCACATTGATACTTATGACGATCTGATCTTTTCTCCGTCGCTTGAATTTTCCTCCACATTCAAAGTGATTGGGAATTTGCGAACCAGAATAAATGCCGAATTCAGTCAGTATTTATATCTGAGAAATGATATAAAAAACTGGAATAGCATGAATATAGGAATTCAGCAGTATGTGGCAAAACGAGCGAGTTTCAAAGTTTTTTACAGTTATATCCCCGATTTTTATGTTCGTCATTTCCGTGATGATGATTGGGTAAATGTTTACGGATATACCCCCGAAACCTTTCAACCTTATTCATTTGCGAAGGAGAATCTGGGCCTTTGGGCCGAGAATACTTTTTTCGGTAATAGCCGGGTCAGACTTTCGTTCAATTATGCGAAATATTATCACAATCAGCATTTTACCGAGTATGACTGCAACAATCTGAATTATGGGATCAACCTGTATCAGACCATCCATAAAAAACTGAAGGTTGGAATAGGATATGACTTTACAGCTTCAGATGCCAAAGGATATGACCAAAACAATGAAAACAAAAGAAATTCTGACGATTCGGATGCTTCTTATGACGAAGATAGTTATTTCGTTAGTTGCAGTTGGGACTTTCCTTTTCTCAGGAAACTCGACCCCAATCTGAATGCCGAATTTGAGTATCTGAAACGCTATTATACGACAACGAACTATCTGGAACTGGATCGTGAACATGCTGGGCGTGTGGATGAAAACCTGCGTATTGGTTTGAACTACAATCTGAAATTCAGTAAATCCCTCAAAGGCTCGGTGTTTTATAATTATATGCTAAGGAATTCTGATACCAGTGCTGAGATAAATAAAGTGTATTTGTCAAACGAAAAAGACTATCGTCAAGGACAATTTGGGATTGAACTTATCTACAATTTTAAAATATAAATATCTCATTATTAAAGTGTTAAAAGCTATAAATATATAGAATATGAAAATATATAAACTTCTTCTTGTGTTATTGTCCGGTCTGATTTTACTGAGTTGTGGAAAACCTACCAATCCTGAATCAATACTACCTGATGACTTGTCAGGTGGATATAAGATCGTGAAGGTTTTTCCAACCTTTGGTTATGCGCAGGACATAGTTAAAATAGATAGTCTGCTGTATATCGCGCAGGGTCAGGGCGGTCTGATGATCATAAGTGTAGCTGACCCTGAGAACCCGAAGACAATCTCTTCGTACACAGATGAGGCGCGCGGGTATTCAACAAAAGTCGCCGTGAAAGACAGTGTGGCTTATCTGGCCGCAGGTACCTTCGGTATCACTGTGATTGATGCCGCCGACCCGTATTTTCCATTGGTTGCCGTGTCGAATCTCAATATGAAACCCGCACGCGAGATGCACATCATGGGCAATTATATGTTTACCGCCATCAGCGAGCAGGGAATTAAAATCGCCGAGATCAGTTTTCCGTCCGAACCCGATGTCAGGGGAGGTATTAGCACGACCGGCTATGCCTTTGGTTTAACAACTACAGCCGACAGCAATTATCTGCTTGCAGCCTGTGGTGAGATGGGGCTGTCAATTTTCGATATTTCCGATTTTCAGGAGGGCTTTGGTATCTATCGCAGGATTGGTTGGTGCGATACACCCGGAAGTGCAGAGGCAATTGCTTTGTCGGAAATAAACTCCATTGCTTTCTTAGCCTGTGGTACCGCCGGATTACAAATCATCGATTATTCCGATACCACTAATATCCATATAGTCGGAAGCTCTGATAACGGCGGGTATGCGAAAGATTTGATATACAAGAACCACCGTATTTATATGACCAACGAATTGAGTGGCCTGCAGGTTATTGATGTATCAGATGTCACAAAACCTTCGTTGGTTGGGGTGATAGATTCGGAATACGGATTAGGATTAGATATGGATGATTCCTATATTTATATGGCCGATGAGGTGGAAGGGCTGATTGTGATCAAAATCCCTGAGAATTAGACAGGATAAATAATTAAATTTAAAGCTATTACATATAATTAATCGTGGAAAACATATCCGGGCAACCCATCAGTAAATCCATTCAAACAAAGCAGCGGTTCGATTTTATCGACCAGTTTCGTGGATTGGTCGGCATCCTGATGTTACTCGGTCATAGTTCGTATTACTTCAATTCGATTTGGACAAGTCTCGATCCCATTGATCCTTTGTTCCCAGACTGGAGTCAGTTTATGCTAAGGTATGTGGGTTATCTTTGTGCACCAGGCTTTCTGATGATGTCAGGGGCGATGGTATGGTGGTCATATCAGCAGCGGAAACGAAAGGGAATAAATGATTGGACTGCCCGATGGCAACTTATCCAGCGGGGAATTTTTCTGATTATAGTTCAAATGACCTGGGTAAACTCATCCTGGGGAGGATTCAGTGAGTTTCAGCCATGGCATCTGGGAATCATCGCCAGTATCGGTTTCTCAATGATTTTTCTGACCTTGATTGTAAGCTGGCATTGGCAATTACGACTTCTTATTGGCTTCGCTATCTTTTTTATTTATCCGATTCTGCTCACGATTCCTTACAATCCTGATGTGATGTGGCAACGGGTGTTGATGCAGACTTTTATTGATGCGGGTGAGTTCAACAAATATCCTGTGATCCCTTGGTTTGCCTTAGCCACACTCGGTTCGGGCATGGCAACTGGTTGGTTAAAGGTATGGAAAAGCTGGAAAAAACAAATTTCGATGAGTGTAATCTTTGCAACACTTGCATTGTTCGCAGCGATAATCGTTCGCATGGGGCGTGGATTTGGTAATATCTTCCCGTTTTCCGACTTTGGTTCCTATTCATTTTTCGTGGATCAGAAATACCCGCCAAGTCTTTTTATGAACCTTTGGTTTTTTGCATTGGTTGTTTATGGTGTTGCAGGTTTTATTGCTATTGGAAAGGTAGCTCCAAAACTCCTGAAAGTATTTAGCATTGTTGGCAAAGTACCGCTGTTTTTTTATGCAATACATCTTGCGATCTTAGGCTTATTTGTGAAACGTTTCGACTTGTTTTACCGCGAGGGTGGAGTGATCGCCTCATTGGCAGGCTTATTTGTGATGCTGGTTGTGATGCTTCCGCTCTGCAAATGGTTTTATGGCGTAAAATGCCGCAGTAAGAATTATTTCATCCGTTTAATCTGAAAAAGTAAGTAAGTAATGAAATATTTGAAACCAATCGCCTTCATACTCTTCCTGATCCCTGTCCTGTTTGGGGTATTGTCGGGATGTTCAGGTCGTAGCGAAATACCGGTTTCAGATGCTGATTCAACGATTCAATACCCTTCGAAGGAAGCGAATGGAATCGCTGCCAAGATCATCTTGTGCAGGAAACAAGACAAAAAAACGGGTACACGTTTCGGACTCGGGACGGTTTTTAAGATCAGAGAAAAAGAAACGGTCAACGCCTTTGTTGATTTGAAAAATTGCTTCTTTCACACTGATCGCATGCTGATGTTCCATCTCGACTGGATCGGGCCGGATGGCAGGTCAGTCTTCCTGAAAAGGATCGATCTTTCATCAACAGATTCAAGCACAACAATCAATAGTTCCATTTCGGTTGCGCCGGAGAAAAGGCAAGCCGGGGATTACATCCTGAAGGTGTATCTCTTTAGAGAACTGATCGCGGAGAAGCAATTTAAACTTGTGGATGAAGACCAGACCGGTGAGCTGCTGCCAAGTGCAATTATTTCGAAAATCACATTTTTCGGGAACAAAGACAAAAAAACCGGTAAATTGACATCGTCCGATTCAATTTTTACTATAGGAGAAAGAGAAAGGGTATATGCCTGTATTGACCTGATAAATCATCGTGATTATGCCGATGGAGAATTGAAATTCAAACTCGATTGGATTGGTCCAGACGGGGAATCTTTTTTCAGGAAACCAATCGAACTTCCACTGACGGATTCCTCTTCACAGCTCATCAGTTCTATTTCTATCTCGCCAAAAAACAGGCAGACAGGAAAAAACTCACTGCAAATATATCTTTTTGACGAACTGATCAGGGAGCAGTCATTTGAACTGCGGCTGGCGCCAAAACAACCGGTAATACAAGTAAATCAGCATAATATCCCAATAGTATTGTACAGCAAAACGGACCCAAAATCGGATGTGTTGACCGGTCCGGATTCGGTGTTTACCCTGCGTGAGAGGGCAAAGGTGTATGCCATCATCGGAGTAAAAGACCTATTGGTTTTAGGCAAAAAGGAGTTGAAGTTGCGCTTAGATTGGGTAGGACCAGATGGCAGGTCATTTTACGGTAAGGAGATCAGCGTCACTCGCGCTGATTCTGCAACTCCCATCGAAAGCATGATTTCCATAAGCCATGGAAAACGTTTGCCAGGGCAATATGTAGTGCGGTTGTCCCTTTCCGGTGTATTAGTTGGGATGAAGAGATTTGAGTTACGTACTAATTCTGATAACCCCCTCTGATTTGAAAGGTTGAAAAAGTGGAAAGCCTACAAACGTTTATCTGGATATTCAATTCACCAATAAAATCCAATTTCCATATCAAAAGTTCAGGGCAAGAATTTCGTTCAACCGACCCCGAAACTTCGTCACTTCAATCTGTCCCGGCAAAATGACATGACACATAAAACTCTGAGTATTGGCAATAGTTGATTCTATTTAATTCTCAAATCTTTAGAATTCTGTCTGCAATCCCAGTGGTGCTAAACCCTATACCTGAACCTCTCTTTGGATTACCGGTGTTTTTGTAAGTTTATCCTGAACGCAAATTCAAAAACATAAGTAACAAAAAAAACGGCCGGAGTCATTAAGTAAAAAGGTCTTTGTGAATCTTTGTGCCTTCATTGTGGACTTTGTGTAACATCAGTTATAAAGCACCACAGCCCTGTCACCCATTCGTTCCTTGTTTTTTATCGTCCCTTCATATTTTTAATGCTTCTTTGGACTGCAACAAGAACCATCCACCTTTACCTCTTTCTGTGGGTTCAGTGCATCCTGTTTCGGGCTGATATAAGGAATTCCGAGTGTTAATCCCCTGAGGATAAATATAATACCAAGTAAAACAATGAATACCGGAATGATTCGAGCAATTTTAGCACGAACACCTAAACTTATCACATTACCCACAATGGAAACACTTGCCATGATAGGGATGGTTCCCAGGCCGAACAGCACCATGAATAATATCCCCATCAATGGGTCATTGGTATTAATGGCACCGGCAATGGCCACATAAACCAGTCCGCATGGTAACAGCCCATTTAGTAAACCAATGAGGAAAAGATTGGTGTAGGAGTGTTTTCCAAATAGTTTTTTCAATTTGAACACCACCTTACTCACAATATTGCCGCTCAGGTTGAGGCTCTTATATTGTTTTTGAAACATCCAGGGAAATATAACCCAGCCTATCATGAAAACACCGGCAACAATGGAAACCCACCTTTGCAGACCCGCCATCTCAAATCCTTTACCTAATAAGCCAAACAAGGCACCCAGCATACCATAGGTCAGAATTCTTCCAAAGTTATACAATAAAGTGCCTGTAAATCTTCTTCCTAACCCACCATTGCCCAATGGCAAGGCCACTGCAATCGGTCCACACATACCAATGCAATGAAAACTTCCGATTAAACCAATAGTAAAGGCTGTATAAAGTGCTATCATGGTTTACTGTAAATTTAAAACGTTTTCATTGAAATAGTTAGCCCCTTCATTTTTCCATTCGGTTTTTACAATAAAGCGTCCTTGCAGGTTATCAGCCTTGTAACGTAAAACACCATCAGTCCCCACTTTCAAATCAAGAATAAAATCCATTTTACTCTCAACCCTATGATAGAAATGTACACTTCCGGATATTTTACTATAGTCTAATCCCGATGGAAACCGGATACTGATAAAACCTTCATTGTAACTTACAATCAGCGAGTCACTTAATGTGGCTGATTGTTGTTTCATGTCAATAATTTCCTGAAATTTCTGCCCTTTTGGATAGTAATCCGGTTCAACCAAATTGACATCTTCGCGCATCATCAATACCACAAAGGTGATGATCATGATCATAAATGCAGCCATCGCGATGGCAAGTTTTGTTCCCCAGTTAATCTTCATCTTTGTGATGTTTATCAAGTTTATTTGGACCTACAAAGGCTGTAGTATATTCCGTAATCATTTTTTCGCCAGAATAAATTTCAATTTCGATTTTCATGCTGCTCGATTTCACCAATTTTTTTGGTATTACCACCATGAAATCAGATTCTGAAACTTTACCCGATTCCACCACAATTGGTTTGCCCAACAGAATGATTTCACCATCTATCGATTCAAGTTTCATTTGAATTGGTAAAGTGGTTCTTGTTTTGTTTACCAATTGGATCTTATAAAGGTTTGAATACTTCTCAGGACCATATTCCTGAAACATTGATCCGGGAGCCCGCATGATCGTGGCTTCCACATCAGTGCGCAGGGTAAAGAGTGTGCCCACCACAAACAACAATATCGTTAGCACGGTGGAATACGCAATCGTTCTTGCATTAAAAATTGCTTCCTTGCCATCCTGAATAGCTTTTTCCGATTCATACCGTATTAAGCCCGTAGGCAAATTTACACGTTTCATTATACTGTTACACGCGTCGATACATGCCGTACAATTGATGCACTCGAGTTGGGTACCGTTCCGGATGTCAATTCCGGTCGGACAGACAGCCACACAGCTTGAACAATCGATACAATCACCCTTATTGGTTAATGATCTATTCTCTAATGGGTTATGTTTTCCCTTTGGTTCTCCCCTTATGTAATCATAGGCAACGACGATTGACTTATTGTCGAGCAAAACACCTTGCAATCGACCATAAGGGCAGGCGATAATACAAACTTGTTCTCTGAAAAAAGCAAAAACGAAGTAGAACACCCCTGAGAAAAGAATCAATGCAATGAAAGCACCCAGGTGGAGAAGTGGACCATCGGTAACCAGGGTTTTAAGATGCTCTACACCAATGATATAAGCCAGAAATGTATTTGATATTAAAACTGCAATACTATAGAATATCAGGTGTTTCAAGCTTTTTTTCCATAATTTTTCGAAGTTCCATTCCTGACGACTCAGCCTCTTTTGTTGATGAGAGTCGCCTTCGATGAGATATTCAATTTTTCGAAAAACGAATTCCATAAAAATTGTCTGCGGGCATGCCCATCCACAAAAAAGACGTCCGAAAATTACAGTAAAAAGAATGATAAAAAGGATTAAAGTAATTACAGAAAGCACAACCAGATGAAAATCCTGGGGCCAAAACAATTGCCCGAATAAAATGAATTTTCGTTCTAAAATATTAAAAAGCATAAAAGGTTCGCCCTTGTATGTTATCCATGGACCGGCAAAAAGTAATGTCAGCAAAACAATGGCGAAGGTCCATCGATATGAATGTAATTTGCCTTCAGGCCGTTTTGGAAAAATCCAGTTACGTTTTCCTTCTTCGCTTATTGTCGACTGGCGATCGCGGAAATAATATTTTTCATTCTTACTTGCATTGGTATCAATCTCACTCATGATATTTGGTAATTATGATGTTTTAATCTATCATTAAAACATACACCCCAGACTCCAGGGAGAATGGGGTGTATAAAATCAGATGCTACAATAAAGGGTAACCTACATTATTCATACAAATCACCTTGCGGTGCTTTCGGGGTAGCGGGTGTTGATCCAACCAGATTCGTCATTATATAACTAATTACTTCAAGTCGTTGTTTGGGTGAGAGTTGATCTTTGTATGGAATCATACCTTTTTCAATCCAACCATTGGTAACTGTATTGAATAAATCAGTGATTTTGTTGCCATGGATCCAGTATTTATCTGTCATATTTGGTCCAACCAATCCACCACCATCAACGAGATGACAAACCGAACAAATTTTTGTCCAGGTTTCTTTTCCATTTGAAATGGAACTTGCATCTGTAAGCAGTGCTATCTCGATAGGAGCAGCTTGTGGTAATGCAGCTGCCTTTGTTTTTGCATCGGCCATTTCAGTTGCATACTCGCTTTTTTGAATTAAATCATCTGCCTGAAATACGGTCAACCTGACGATGTAAACCACAGCAAAAACGATGGTTAAAATAAAAAGCCATTTCCACCAGGGTGGTAAATCATTGTCGAGCTCTTTAATTCCATCATATTCATGGTCCTTAAGCAAACGCTGATTTGTCAGCGTATCTATTTCATAT
>CAJBPB010000218.1 GCA_903957365.1 uncultured Bacteroidota bacterium | reverse complement strand
GATCGCCACTACAACCAGTTGTTCGGGCTTTATTCCAAGAATTTCGGGCAGTGTTTCACGGGCAATACTTCCAAACATCTGCTGTGGCGACTTGCAGGATGATAAATTTTTAAGTAATTCGGGATAATACTGCTCAGTAAATTTCACCCAACTTGGACAACATGAGGTAAACTGAGGCAATCTTTCACCCTTTATTTTACGTTCAATAAATTCAGTTGCTTCTTCCAGAACAGTCATGTCGGCAGCAAAAGAAGTGTCGTACACATGATCAAAACCCATACGTTTCAGGGCTGCAACAATCTGGCCCGTACTAATGGCACCTGGTTCCATTCCAAAACCTTCGCCCAAAGCTACTCGAACCGCAGGAGCCAACTGCGCTATCACCACTTTTTCAGGATCATGAATTGCCTTCCAGACTTCTTCCGTTTCAGGTTTTGGGATCAATGCACCAACAGGACAAACAGCCACACACTGACCGCAATATACGCATTCAACCTCAGCCAGACTTTTGCCGTACGCTGGTCCAACGATGGTTTTTGCACCACGATTCACGAAATCAATCGCTCCGACAGATTGAATTTCCTTGCAAACGCGAACACAATCACCGCATAAAACACATTTGTTTGGATTGTGAATTAAACTCCACGATTTGTTATCCACAGGCGCCACTTTGTCCGTTTTTTTGAAGCGCACCTCAGTAACTCCCAATCTTCGTGCTAAATCCTGTAATTTACAATTATTTGATCTTGAACAGCTTGGACAACTAATTTCATGGTTGGCCAATAATAATTCCAGATTCACTTTACGAATCTGCCGTACTTCGTTTGTATTTGTCTTCACCACCATCCCATTCTGTGGCATCACCGAACAGGTAGCCTGAATTCCCATGCCTGCAATATCAGAAACGCACAAACGACAGGCACCATAGGTGCTAAGATGCGAATGATAACAAAAAGTGGGAAGTTCAATCTCCGCTTTCCGGATCAGTTCAAGTACATTTTTCTCGTCTTCAATAATGACGTCGATTCCGTCAATATTTATACTTCCTTTTGAATTCATATCAAAATATTTTTAACCAATCTAATTTGTTTTACTTCTATCCTGTCTCAGATTTAATTGAACCCAATTATCGCATCAAACTTACAAACCTGATCACATATCCCGCATTTGGTGCAAAGTTGCGGATTGATAAAATGCAATTGTTTCTTCTCACCCGTGATTGCACCAACCGGACATTTTCGCGCGCAGGCTGTACATCCGATGCACTTATCCGGATCGATCATAATATTCGACAGCGCTTTACAATTGTTGGTATCGCAGCATTTATCGTGTACATGCCGGTGGTATTCACTTTTAAATTTCTCCAGTGTTGATAATACAGGTCCGGGTGCAGTTTTACCCAATCCGCAAAGTGATGCTTTCTTCACTACCAAGCCTATTTCTTCCAGCATTCCGATCGTTTTTTGTGTGGCTTCACCTGCAATAATATCATCGAGCATAGCAAGCATCTGCTTGGTACCTTCACGACAGGGAACACATTTTCCACAACTTTCGCTTTGGGTGAAATTCATGAAAAACCTTGCAATCTGTACCATACACGATTGTTTGTTCATCACAACCAAACCACCCGATCCTATCATTGCACCCTGCGCGATCAGATTATCATAATCGAGCGGAAGATCAAGATCAGCTTCGGTAAGACAACCACCCGATGGCCCGCCAATCTGTACGGCTTTAAATCCTTCATAAGTTATTTTACCATCATTATCGGTAACGCCTCCGCCAATATTATAAATGATTTCACGAAGGCTTGTACCAAACGGCACTTCAATCAAACCTGTGTTTGCTACATGACCAGTAAGTGCAAATGTCTTTGTTCCCTTTGAGGTGGCAGTTCCATACTGACTGAACCAGTCTGCACCATTACGTATTATCAGTGGCACAGCAGCAAGCGTTTCCACATTATTGATAACAGTTGGTTTGCCATACAATCCTTTCTGTGCCGGGAATGGTGGTTTTGGCATAGGCATTCCACGTTTTCCTTCGATAGAGGCCATCAATGCCGTTTCCTCACCACAAACAAATGCGCCTGCACCTTCCATCACATGGATGTTCATTGCATGTCCGCTTCCAAAAATATTTTCACCCAGAATTCCAGTCATTTGTGCGTCCCCGATGGCTTTATGCATCCGTTTTACAGCCAGTGGATATTCCAATCTGACATATACATAAGCCTCATCCGAGCCAATTGCCCTGGCTGCAATCATCATCCCTTCCAACACACGGTGCGGATTGCCTTCCATCAGACTCCGGTCCATGAATGCACCCGGATCACCTTCATCGCCGTTACAGATTACGTATTTCTTTTCACTATTTTCGATGCGTGTCAGGTTCCATTTGCGTCCGGTAGAAAACCCACCACCTCCCCTGCCACGTAAACCCGAATCAAGGATTGTTGTGCAAACCTCAACCTCGGTCATCCGGGTGAATACCTTTTCAGCTGCAGCATATCCGTCATGAGCGATATACTCGCGGATATTTTCCGGATCAACATGTCCGCATTCTCCCAACACCAGGCGGTTTTGCCTGTTATAAAAGGGAATCTCTTTCTGACCCTTGCTTTTTTTATTGTCGGCTGGATTGATATATAACAACCGATCTATTACTTCATCATGAAGAATTGAATATTCAGTAATTTCATTTACATCACTACTTCTGACTTTGGTGTACATAATCTCGTCAGGAAGTATGTTTACCAAAGGGCCCTGCGCACAAAAACCCTGACAACCGCTACCTGTAACCTGGATTACTCCATTGGAACAATCGTGTACATCAAGTGTCAGTTCGGTAAATAATTCAAGACCGTTCAGGATGATTGATTCTTTTAACGCTTCATAAACTTCCAAAGCGCCATTCGCAATACAACCGGTTCCTGCACAAACAATAATGCGTTTTTTGATTCGGCCAGCCTTTGCATTGTACTCTGATTTAATCTGTTCTAAACCGATTTCTGTAATCGTTTCCATAGAATTTATTTTTTGAACTTTAATTAGAGGTTGTCCATAATGTCCGATTTCTTCGTTATTC
>CAJBPB010000217.1 GCA_903957365.1 uncultured Bacteroidota bacterium | reverse complement strand
GGAGGGCAATACTTAAAAAAACGGCTTTTGTTTTCATGTTTTTTGAGATTAATGAATAATAATGATTCAAAAGTATATCTCCATAAATCTGTATAAAAAAGAAATCACCTGAAGGGATGATTCTATCACCCGAAGACCCGCTTAAGTCTCCGGACAGGTCGCCGGAATGGTGCATTAGATGTGTGGTAATCTGTTTTTTGATTGAGAGCGATCCTATCGTAGTTTACTTCTGTTCATATAAACAGATAGCACCATTACACTTAATTCCATGACAGATAGAGGACTATCCGTCAATTCTGAAAATGAACTTTGGTCAGGAAAGATAATCGCAACAACTGCGTTTTATTCAGACTTTTCTTTTTGAAAAAGAGTACATAACATCAATACTTACAGCCTCCTGCAGCAGTTTAAGGATTGCTT
Source organism: uncultured Bacteroidota bacterium (assembly GCA_903957365.1). Classification (GTDB taxonomy): domain Bacteria; phylum Bacteroidota; class Bacteroidia; order Bacteroidales; family F082; genus CAJBPB01. The sequence continues at coordinate 1,487 of CAJBPB010000217.1, read as the reverse complement.
CAGGGTCAATTTCATCCACGGCTTGATAAATTCTGTAAAAAATCTGCTTGTTTTTTCCATGTATCAGATATCCATCTTCATCCATCAGTTTGTTACCATACCAAAATCCAAAGAACACACCCGATTTAATTCCACCACCCGGAACTGTGGATGGCCAGATGATACAAATTCCCTTGTTCCCATAAAAATAAGGCACATTAAAGGATAGCTTTTCCTTGCAATATTCTGGAATGTTTTCAGAAATGAGTTGCCGTAAAACGTCAACAATAATCCTCTTATGTTCTGGTAAGATGTCGTATAACTGCGAGATTGACTGAAATTTTATCATTGAATCAAAAATAAAATCAATACATCATCCGTATTCATTTCACCATAGAATGTGTTTAAATTTTCAATCCAGACAGGAATGCTCCTTTTTAGTTCGACAGTTTTATAGTTCTGAAGAATAATCTGGCAACGCTGACTCTTCAATTCTATTTGTCGAAGCACAAGGAGGTTTACTTTAGAATTGCTTAACAATGAATCGTTTAACTGACAAAGTGATACAATCCTGATATCTTCAACATTGCTCCGCTGATAAAATTTGGTCGGAACACTTTCGAATGGATTGTAAGGAGAACTCCATGAGCAATGGATCAGCCTGACTGGTTTTTCATTGAACTCCTCTGCAATATAGCGGCTGATCTCCATCTTTCCATTGCCAGCGGGTTTAAGTGAAAACGCGGCCAAACCAATGATATTCAGAATGAAAAACATAACTAAAATCAGATAAATAAAAACTTTAGCCAGTCTTCTACTTCGCTGAAAGATTATCTCGTACCGAATACTTTGCAAGCCAAGCACGATTATAAGTGGCACAAGGTTCACCAATGGTAACAAAAACCTGACTTCCTTGTGGGGAATGACTGAATGCAGAATCAAAAAAGGTAAAATACTCCAAACCAAATAATTGCGTGCCGATTTAATCAATAATACAAGAAAAGAAATCACAATCACCACTCCAAAAGGCCAGTAAGGTGCAATAATCATTTCTTTCAAATAATAATACCACACTTCTGTACCAAACTCACTGGCAATATCTTCGATGATCTGCTTGTTGAAATATTCCCAGAAAGTGACAACAAAGCTGCCGTAAAACCAGGTATCTATTAAAATTCCGGCAAACTGAACCAACAATCCGCCTGCGATTATCTGTATATCATTCCTGAAAGAAATACGCTGAACAAAAACCAACCAGGCAATCAGTCCAAGAAACAAAAACACGGATTGAAATCTGAACAGAAATCCAAGTCCGGCAACCAAACCAAAAACAAAATAACGGTGTCTTGTTTGTAACTGTTTCATATTTAGAATTGTAACAGCCAGTAAAAACATCAGACCTGACCATGTTTCAGATGAAAAACGTACGTTCACCGCCGGAACAAACCACAAAAAATATGACATAAATAAATACAAAAACCTGAATTTCGGGTCCACTGACGAAAGTG
>CAJBPB010000216.1 GCA_903957365.1 uncultured Bacteroidota bacterium | reverse complement strand
CAAGTTAACTTTAATTACTCTGTCCAACTTATCGCTATTGAGTCCAACGTAAAATCAACAGGGCACGTTTTCATTTTTGCTGAGTACAAACCAAAATTAGAGAAAATTTAGGTTAAATTAAAGTTTTAAGTTTGATTTCCGAAATTTGTAAATTCATAGCTTATATCACCATCAGATGAGAATGAACCACCCATAATCCAATAATTTCCATCTGATAGCTTGAAAATTCTATATCCGCCATCATAATCTGAACCTCCAATTTTCTTTTCCCAAATCAGATTCCCTTCCAAATCTGTTTTAATTATCCAAACATCTTTTTGCTTGCCCGATGGGCCACAATCGTTGCAAGGTAATTCGTAAGAGCCAACAACCAAATACCCATCGCCCGTAAAAACCACATCCTCCGCCTGGTCTTGCAAATCTCCTCCAAAACAGTTTTGCCAATCGATGTAAAGTGGTTGGGAAAAGGTTGAAACAACAAAAAACAGAAAAGAAAATAACAATAGGGATGTCTTTTTCATGGCAATGAATATTAAAAAAGGGGTTTTGCCGTTTACACGCCAAAACCCCCGATAGTAATTATATTATTTGGTGATAACAATCTTACCGGTTTTACTAAAACTAATCGACTTCAAGGTATAGATATATGCCCCGGCAGGGATGTGACGGGTGTCCCATAGCTTCTGACCCTGGTTTCCATCCAGACTAATACTTTCTATGTTCTTACCGTTTGCATCGGTTATGATCAGTATAGCCGTAGATTCATCTCCAGGTAAAGTATAATCAAATGCTGCCCAGTCTTTGGCAGGATTCGGCTTTACGGTAATATTTAAACCATAGGCTTCGCCTAATTCATTGGGATTTACAGTATAGGACTTGCTCGTAGCAGAATCGTCCAATACCTGACAATTGAAAAAATGAGCCCCATAAAAAAACTCAAGGATGTTTTTAGCCTGTGTCCCGGCCGTACCTATGCTACTTTCGGCAATCAAAACAAGGCTGTTCAATTCGGAACTGTTTAGTTGCAAAATATTCCTTCCCTGTTGTGCCAAGCCAGTTTGCAGGTTCAGCATATCCATATAGTAGTTGTGCTCGGTCAGTTCATCACCGGTTAAACCATACAACGAGGGCATTTCATTGGCCAAAACCAAGGCCTGACTGTAATTGCCTTCCTGCATATAGCTTGCTACCAACTGCTCACCGGCCCGCAGGCCGCCAAACGAACCCACAAATGGCAAAATGTGAAAATAGAACAGAAGAATAAACCCTGGTAATTTCATTATCATTACTTACTTATTATTAGTTTTCCAGATTGACTCTGCCCGTTTGCCACAAAAGTATAAAAATACACCCCTGCCCGGATGTCCCGCGTGTCCCACACCGTTTTCTCATCTTTTACCGGCAGTTCTGCCACCATCTGACCGTATGGATTGTAAATACGAAGGCTGCCCTTTGGCATACCAGGATGTTCAAATATTACATAGGTATCTGCCGGATTGGGAAACACCTTTAGTTGCATAATCTGCCTGTTTTCAGGCACGGCAACTGTAGTGTCTTTGATTTCAAACACCCAGTAATCGGGATAATTCATTGCCGTGGGACCGCAGGTTACATCATAGGATTGGTAATCTGTTTGCCCTGCAATAACAAAATCATTATCACCCTTTTTTATTGCGCCAAAATCTAACCGATCATCTCCCAAGCCCCCAAAACATTGCTGCGACAACAATTCTCCTTCACTACCTATTTTTACTACCCAAATATCATAATCATACTCACTTAAGGTATGGTTGCCAGTTACATCCCCGTCATGTGACGCAGCAACACCGAATATAGTAAAACTGCCATCGCTTTGTTGTAAAATATTCTCTGCGGCCTCATATTTAGATCCACCATAACACTTTGTCCAAATGATGTTTCCCGTAAAATCAACTTTCACTACCCAGATATCTGTAGTTGGATCGCCGAGGTGATTGTATCCCTCATGCCAGCCTGATCCGGCCAAATCACCATCATTCATACTGGCATAAGCAAGAAATATATATCCATCTTCAATTTCCAGCAAACCGACAATGCCATCATAATCGCTACCGCCATAACATTGCTGCCATTCTATATTACGTGATGAATCGAGTTTTACCAAAACCCCGTCGGCATTACCGTTGGTCTCGCAACTGAGGTTGCCCCCCCCGTAAATTTCAGATGAACACCCTACCAAATAACCACCATCGACGGTTTGTATAATGGCCTGGCCATAATCCTGATAATCGGTCCCAAGCGTAAAATCCCATTCCACTTCCCCTTCGCTGCTGAGTTTTACCATCCATGCGTCATAAGAACCATAATGAATACTCACGTCTCCATCATCGGAACCACTCCAACCCAAAGCTACCACACCTCCGTCCGAAGTTGGCGTGCCAGTCCAAAGTAATTCATCACCATTGCCTCCTGCCATTTTATCCCATATTTTATTTCCTGAACTATCTATCTTTACGATCCAAAAATCCCAGGAATCCGGATATGGATCTTCTGTAATATCTCCATCTGTAGAGTTTGACCCTCCCAATAAATAATAATTCCCCAGGTTATCAGGTAAAATTCTTGCACAACCGTCGCCTAATGAACCACCATACGTTTTTTCCCATATCATATTCCCGGTACCATCTGTTTTAATAATCCAATATTCTGATGAACCATGTGTAAAGGAAATATCACCATCGTTTGAAGCTGTGTAACCGGCAATGAAATATCCGCCTGAAACGCTAATAATATCCGAAGCTTCATCTTGTCTTGTGCCACCAAAGCATGATTGCCACTCAATCTGCATGTTTTGACTGAATAGATTCATGGAACAAATAATCGACAATAAAGTAATTAGTAATTTCATTGGAAAATTAGTTGAAAATTAGGGTTTGTAATTTGTTGTTTATCAACTATTTGTTTCATGATTTATTGGTTGATGAAATGTTACCTTGTCTCAGTAGTCTTTACCAAATGTAATACAAGCATTTTAAATACACCAGAATAAACAACTTTTCAATTAGAATCGCTGCATAATTTCCACAACGAATTATTTAAGCATGCACTAAGGATAAAATAAAACTCTGGAAATCAAGGGTTTTTAACGATCACTTTTTCAACCACAAATCGACTTCTTCCATCTGCACAGATGGAGCAAGTATATTTATCTTACGGTACCCGTTCATTTTATTTTGAATAAAGACTGCCTTTTCTGTCTATTACACATCTACCAACACAAATCTGGCGCAGCTGATAGTTGGCCCATACTGCTGTGAAAGTTTTATCTGTTCTCAAAAGCGTTTGAGTTTATTAATCCAGCATATCTTAAACTCAAAAACCGATCACCCCCTCGCCCTCCCCTCAATCCTATCAAACTGTTTCATCGCTTTGCGAAGCGATAGAATATTATCCTGGTCAATCACAGCATGTTTATATTCATCCCGTTGAAGCTGAAGCAGAATATTCTGAAGCAATACATCTGTATTTGCGTTGGCATTGACTGAAGATCTTTTCTCCCCGGAATAGTTGTTAATATTCGTCACTCCACCATAACTATACGATTTTGAAGCCTGAGAGAGCCTGCTAAAATCAGGCTGCGGAATGGAAGCAGCCGAAGCCCATTGCACGCTTGCACCATCTTTAAACATGGAGTTATGCAACAAGGTATCAATCAAACCTTTGTTGTTCTGGTAAGTTTTACCTGAAAGAATCATATACGGTTCACCCCCTTCCATCTCACCCACCTTGTTTCCGGTTTTGGAATCAATCATACTGAT
>CAJBPB010000215.1 GCA_903957365.1 uncultured Bacteroidota bacterium | reverse complement strand
CGAATGGGTACTGTTTGCCATTCCAAGCATTGCTTCAGGATGAAGGTATTCATTGCCTTCGTTGTCGATGATACGTGTTGAATGTGCATTTACATACAATACCTGTTCCATATTAAAGTTGTTTACGACAGTAAAGCGGATGTAAAGCTGCTCTCCGATATATTTTACTTCGGTAAGCTGAAAATGAAACTGTTCGTAATCGGCTGAAGGCAGATTGAGTGGCTGAACGACCTCTGGTTCTGCTATTTTAACTGGAACGGGTTCAACAACGACAGGCCGGTCAATATAAACGGTGTCAGGTACCGATTGCACAATGATCTGTTTCTCAACATACACAGTGTCGGCTTTTGGTTTTGCTTTCGGTCTGATTTTCACCGGCTTACCAAGGAGGCGGTCTGTTTGTTCGTCTGAAGGGAACGAGATAGCCGAGATCACTTTTGCGTCGGTCGATCCCGTAAAAACCACATACGCTGTGATGGTTATGCTTTCCTGGTTGTCCTGAATCTGACCATAGATATAGGCATCGGGTACATAGCCGGTTTTTTCCATGAACTGCTTTCCGAGTTTTTCATAATAGGGAAAACTGCTTACGGTTTTCATGCTCCAGGCATTGTCAGTGGCAACTTTTGCTGACATGAACGGATCGATGAGTTTGAATCTGGTCGATTTCTGGTAATTCAAAACAAACTCATCGCGGATGAAATTGTTGAATGCCAGCAGACGATCGTCGGTGGTGCGAAATTCGAGCAGGGCTATTTTGATCCCTGGGCGTCCCTTGTAACGTGTTTCAAGGTCAGAACTCAATTCTTTCAGGGGCTCTCTTAATGCAGATGTCTGCGAAAACAAGCTCCCTTGCAATAAAAATGCAGTAATAAGCAGGGTGAAATATTTCATAGCGGGTTGAATTTATGTGCTTTCCTGATTAATGCCATAAATTTAGGTAAAACAAAAACAGATATGTCTAAAAACACCAACTATTTCAATAATTATTTTTTTTCGCTGGTAAAAGGAAACAACAGATATACTTTTGGTTATAATGATTGATGATTATAATCTTTTACTTTTTTCAGAATATCAGCATGATCAAAAGCAAGATCGGGAAGCTGATTCACTGGAAACCATGCCGCTTCAGCTGCATCGTCACCGGCTTTCAAAGCCTGTTCATGGTGCATGCGTGCTGTAAAAACGACAGAAATAGTCCGATGGCGCGGGTCACGGTCAATGGCGTCAAAAGTGTGAAACTGTTTCAGCTCCAGTCCCTGTAACCCTGTTTCTTCGAAAAGTTCACGGCTGGCTGCATCCAGAAGCAATTCATCTATTTCAACAAAACCACCCGGAATCGCCCAACAGCCTTCAAAAGGCGGATGAAGACGTTTTATCAGTAAAACAAAGTCATCCGTTCCGGTTTTCTTGAGTAAAACTGTATCAACGGTGAGCGCGGGTCGGGGATAATTATAAGTAAACGGCATTGTAATTGTTTTTGCGAAGGTAAATAAAAAGCCCCGGCTAGCGGGGCCTGCATGTATATGATGAACAAACTGAGGTGCTTTCACACCTCGCTTGCGGAATTTTTAGAAGGAGACAATCAATTTTTTGATTTGAACAGAGATAGCTGAGGTGTTGAATGGTATGTCGTTGATATAAGGTTCTTCGGTAGTTTCAAATTGTAATTTCATGGCATTTTGATTGTTGATATCTAAAACAACTTCTGTTGTATTGAATGGAATGTCGTCGATATAGGATTCTTCAACAGGATGATAAACCACCTGCATGGCTCTGCATGATTTCACACAAGCGCAGATGCGACGAGTGTCAAAAGGAATATCATTGATGGATTCTTCTTCTGGCAAACAGAATTTTTCGTTTAATGCCTGTTCACAATTGTACGAAGCCATTACTTTTTTGGTGTTAAAAGGAATATCATCGATATATGTTTCAGAATCAGCAAGAAATTCGTTTGAATCAGGTAAGTTAAGATTAAAAACCACCTCCTGGGTGTTGAATGGGATGTCGTTGATGTAGGATTCATCAATCATTTTAAAATCTGCGGCAAAAATGCTGGTCCGCATCATTATTCCGAGAAGAGCTGTGAGTAAGATTTGTGTTTTCATCGTTTTATATTTTAGAGTTTCTTAATTGTCTCGTTTATGTCAGACACTTTGCCAAGTACGTGCCAAAGTTTGTAATATACAGTATAACAATATATTAGATAGTAATAAATTAAAATTCAGGTAAAACAGTGTACGCTTAAAGTACAGGTTTGTACGAAGTCGGACAGTACGATGATATTATTATCAAAATCATTTTCCGGTGACATGAAATGATTGCTCCGACAGAATTAAAAACAGTGTAAATGAAATGTGTATACAATTGAAATGCAGGTGGTTATTAAAAATCTCAATTCTATTTATTGCCTGACTGTAAAGGATAGAGCCTGAACTAAAAAGTTCGCTGTTGCGGCATCGCAGAGTTAAAAAGCGGAATTTACTTTTGGTAAATGCGATGCACTGAGCTTGCCGAAGTGAGTATTTTGGCTCAGGCTTAACGATGAGAGCGGACTTTGCAGGCCAACTTTAGTGACAACCTGTTTTGTTATCAAACAGACCTCGTGTTAGCAATCTGCCTTTAAGCTGGTGAATAACTATTCCTTTGTCAACAACCACTTCACCGCGAAACAGAACCATTTCAGGGATTCCTTTGGTTTTTATTGTTTTATAAATGTCGGTATCATATTGAGATGAAGAGGTATCTGGTAAATCCTGTTCCGGAATCCGGATATTGTATAACACCAAATCTGCATCAGAACCTACTTCTATTGCGCCTTTTTGCGGATAGATTCCAAATATTTTTGCCGGGTTCGTCGCAAAAACATTCACCAATTGATCAAAATCAAAATCGTTACGTAAACAAATGCCTTTGGAGTAAAGCAGATTCAGACGATGTCCTATTCCCGGAACGCCATTAGGTATTTTTCTGAAATCGTTGCGGCCCGCACTTTTCTGGGAAAGCGTAAACGGACAATGGTCTGTTCCGATCGTCTGCACGACTTTGGCATGGATTGCTTCCCATAAGGCTTCATTGTCCGTTTTTTTGCGTAATGGCGGGCTCATGACAAAAGCAGCGGTCTGATCAAAAGCACCTTGATATTCACTTTCGTTTAGTACGAGATAGTGCGGACATGTTTCAGCGAAGACTTTCTGATTGTTCAATTGGGCCTTTCGGATATGTTGCAGCGATTCAGCAGAAGATACATGCACGATATAGAGCGGACAAGAAGCTTTTGCAGCAAGTTCGATCGCTTTTTTCACGGCATTGCTTTCCGTTTCAGGAGGTCTTGACAGGGCATGATAAAGTGGTGAAACTTTGCCTTCCCTGAAATATGAATTCCTCAGATTATCAATTGCATCACCCATTTCGCAGTGAGCGGTTACAATACCACCTGCTTTTGCAACCGATTGCATTACTTTGAACAGGGCATCTTCTTTTAAGCCAATACTGTCCTGGTAGGCCATATACACTTTGAAAGAAGTGAATCCTCGTTCGATGCATGTTTCTATTTCTTTTGCAGTTGTTGTCCGCCATTCCACAGGACTCACATGAAATGAATAATCAATGATTGAACCGGTAGCTTCAGCAATGCGTTCATCCAGCGCGTCAACGAGTGATTGCCCTTTGTGAGGTGTTACAAAATCGATTATGGTGGTGGTTCCACCGCGCAGTGCGGCTTCGCTTCCCGTTCGGAAATCATCAGCAGAGTAACCAGCGGGTGTGTTCAGATGCAGGTGCACATGCGGATCTACACCGCCCGGAAGCACAATCAATCCTCCCGCGTCGATTGTGTTGCAGGTCGTCAGTGAGATTTCCGGATTTTTTCCAATCCTCTCCAATTTTCCATCCCGGATATAAATATCAGTTGTCTCTAACTTTCCGTTGGTGACAATCCCTGCATTTTTTATGAGCATATGCATATCCTTTGTGTTTATATTCTTCGATAATGATGCAATACTGATTTCTTTAGTTCAGCGATTTTTCGAGCAGTCCGGATTTAGTTTCAATGAATCCAAACTTTTTCAGGTATTTAGCATGCTGATTGCTTGTTTTTGTTGCTGTAACCCGCGTAATCCCCTTGTCAGTAAAGCGGTTTCTAAGCAGAAGATAAACAAATTTGCCATTCTTGAAATCGCGGTATTCAGGAATCACGTAATCGAGACCCACACGCATTTCTCCATTTTCGCGTTCGTGTGCCAGAAACAATCCGGCAACATTCATATTACGTAAAACGAAAAAAACGATCGTATTTATCTCCGGTTTATAGGTGAATCCGGGAAAGAACTTAATGATATCCACATTATGAAACGCAAGAAATCGAAGAAGATAACGGTTATCGTTGCGCACTTCAAGTATTTCAAAGTCATCTTTTTTAATGAATATCTTATAAAGATAATAAATGTCAATTGAAGCGATGAGTGCATTAAGCATCCCAACAGGCACAGCGCCAATGGTAAATCCGTACGTTGAAAAAAGAATTGCCCCGAAGAGGTTAATTATTCTGAATTTTACAATAGAATTCATGGTCATCGACAATGCGATGATGGCGGATGCGAAATAGCCGGTCCATTGTAAATAAATACTATCTGTCATAAATGTGTTTCAGTTTGGCAGGTTTTTTCTGCCAATGAGTAAGTGACTGGTATAAAAGGTATTATTTGCGCATTCTGTCCCATAAACCGGTGGCAAGTTTTCTTGATTCTTTCAAAATTTCCGCCTCGTTCACCGTTTGAATCATTCTGTTTTTTACAATGAGTTTTCCCTGAGAGATTACGTCGTGCACATGTTCAGATTTGATTCCGAAAATGAAATGTCCTAAAAAATTCTCCTGATTGAATTCGGTGCCACTGTCATAGTCGAGAACTACCAGGTTATTGTCGCCATCGCCCGCAAAATGATTCGTTTGAAGATAATGATGCGTATTTCTAAATCGCTGGTAAGATGAGGGATAGGTGATGTTATCATATCTCTGACCTACAAAAAAAGCAGATTTTGCACTTTGCAGTATATCGCTGTGCATACCATCGGTTCCAAGCATAATGCGCTCACCCAATCCGGCACCATTAAAATAACCAACATTGTTGTTCATATTGCTTTCGGCATTCTGAACGGTCCAGACCGGCGATGATTCAATAAGATGGCGTTCGTTTTCGTCAAGATGCAGGCAATGCACCAGCAGTGATTTTGATGATTCCATGGCTCCTGCTTCTGCAAGGCGCTGTATCACTCTTTTGTTATAGTTTTTTTCACAATGTGTCTGATCATACAAATCTTCGGCAACATGTATATGAATTCCGGTACTGAACTGGTTTGCGAGTGAAACTGCCTTTTTCAATGTGTCGTTACCAACAGTAAATGATGCATGCAAACCAACCAGGGCCTGGTAATTGTGCAGATATTCTGCCGTTTCATCCATGCCCTGCTGCGCCTTTTCCTTTCCATCGCGGTCGGTGATTTCATAGCACAGCAGATGACCGATTCCCACTTTTTCAAAGGCTTTTGCCATCAGTTCAAGCGATCCGCTGATGAAGTTGGGTGATGCGTGGTGATCAATCACAAAAGTGGAACCAGCTTTTGCACAGGCCATGGCGGTAATCAGAGCGCTATATTCGACAGATTCCCTGGTGAGATTTTTGTCGAGATTCCACCAGACATATTGTAATATCTCATAAAAATTCTCAGGATTCTTTTTTGGTGATGGCATGCCCTTCGCCATCGCTGAATACGCATGATGGTGCCCGACAGCAAATGATCTGGTTACATATTTCCCGGTGCAATCAATAACCTGACAATCAGGAAACAGGGAAATGTCATCAATATATTTTATTGTACCATTTTTTCCTTCCTCCACGAGAATATGGGTTTTGGTAAAAGCAAGACTTTGCCAGTCGATATACGTCGCGTTTGTAAGAAGGATGGACATTATTATATGCAAAAAGGTTTAAAAAAATCTACCAGTTAATCTCAATTACTTCAAAGCCGCGCCTTTTGTACTCGAATATCATTTTGGTACGTGATTGTTCTGCTTCAGCTTTGGTACCGAAACCTACAGAGGTAATATTACCCTGATCCACTTTGGGCCAGGTAGGATATGCATTGATGATCAGATTGTCAAATTTATCTTCCATTTCGTATTGTGCTTTTGGCCTCTTGATCGGACTGACGAACATGAAATAGGCTTTGGTTCCTTTGTTGTAAAGGTCGCTGTAGGAGGATGAATACACATAATAGTAGATAGGTTCGGCACGTTCTTCGACTACTGTCTGGTTATTCCAGATATCTTCCGATTCATCCTGTTGTCTGCTGGTATCAGCAATGACCAGGCGGTTATTGCGGTATATTTTTGAATAATGTTTATAATCATTGGATAATCCGCTGATCAGAATATCCTGATCTCCGTCAGAATCATAATCGCCCCATTCACCATCGCTGGTGTAAAGCGGAATTATATCAGCCTGAAGGTCAGTAAATCCGGCGCCCCGGTCATTGCGATATACTTTCGAAACGGCGCCTTTGGCCGATTCTCCGCTGATGACCAGATCCTGATCGCCATCATGGTCCATATCACTCCAATCAGCAAACCCTGATCTGACTCCAATAAAACTAATAGAAACAATCCGGAATATCCCGTTGCGTTCATTTCTGTATAATCTTGTAGCTGGTCTGCCCGAATTGGTTTCGCCCAGAATCAGTAAATCATTGTCGCCGTCACTGTCAGCGTCTGCAAGAGCGATGGAACTGTTTTTCAGAGGAAGCACCGAGGTTTTTACAGGATTGAAACTGCTGTCAGCATTGTGATACAACATGCAATACGGTGTTCCGTTTGCAGTAGCGCCGATCAAAAAGATATCCGCTTTGCCGTCAACATCGAAATCGATCCATTTGGCTTCGCCTCGATGAATACCAATCATATTGGTGTTGGCCAGACTGAACGAATTGTTTCTGTCGTTCCTGTAAATCAATGTTTGCGGACCATTTTTCCCATCGCCTGCTATCAGAATATCCAGATCACCATCGGCATCATAATCTCCAAAATCAATGGAACCATCGCGCATGGCAACAAACTGAATGGTAGTCGGGGTAAAAGTTCCATTCGCCAGACCACGATAAATCGTACCTATGCGGCTGGCATCCCGTTTTTCACCCATTATGGCGATGTCGTTGATGCCATCCAGATTGTAATCACCGATAGAAAAATCCCCACGATAAAAGTCAGGCAAGCCGGAAGTTGTCTGGGCAAATTTATCATTCCGGAGATTTTTATAAAGACGTTGCTGGATATTACGGGCTGTTCCGGTAAAAAATTCACCTGAAACAAAAGCATCAATATCACCGTCACGGTCGGCATCAATCCAGCCACTTGAACTTTCGGCAACATTCGTCAGTTCAGCTTTTATATCAGTAAAAGTCTGTGAGAATGAACGGCCCGGAATAATTAAAAAAACGATCAGCAGGGTGATGATATACTTCATTTTCATGGCTAATGATTGAAAGTACAATATTACGTCAAAATACTTGAAAATAAAAAATTCGCAGATATCCATTAAATAAATGAGCAAATATTTCTGATAACAAAATACCCCAGGCTATCAGATTGAATACAAATCCCTTTTTGAAATATAAACTGCAAAAAGAAGATGAAATGTGATTTTCAGAAAAAGTTCTGCGCTGACAGATTGATTTACAAAATATTATGAAAAAAGCAGGATAAACAGAACAAACATTAACGGATCAAAAAAATCCTGAAATTTCTTATTATAAATCTGTACATAAGGATTTAATCGTACTTTTGTGAAATATTTAACAAACATAATTTATCATGAAACCCACACATATTGAGCATATTGGAATCGCGGTAAACAAATTGGATGAGGCTATTCCATACTACGAGAAACTTTTGGGCACAACTTGTTATGCCATTGAAGAGGTAGCTGATCAGAAAGTCAGGACCGCATTCTTTAAAATTGGTCAGACAAAAATAGAATTACTTGAAAGTCTTGATCCGGAAGGACCCGTTGGTAAATTTATTGAGAAAAAGGGCGAAGGAATACATCATATCGCATTCGCAGTCAATGGTCTGGAAGAATCGATTCAGGAAGTAAAATCAAATGGAATCAGGTTGATTGATGAACAGCCACGCAAAGGTGCCGAAGGATTACATATTGCATTTTTACACCCTAAATCGACCTTTGGCGTACTGACTGAGTTGTGTGAAGACAAAAACACTGGAAAGTAAAAACTAATTTCAGTAGCCGTACTTTGCAATGGTAAAGCCTGAAAGATTCCCTTCCATTCTTTACCATAAGGACAGGTTAATTGATCTGAAAACAAAAAAAATAAATAATCCAGAAATAGAATCAACACTCTGGTCAAAGTAAAAAAAAGAATATAATTTTCAGTTAAAAGACCACACAAAGTTGCACAAGGCAATGGTCTATCCAAAATACATACAATAAATTATTTCAAAATGTCATTCGAAAAGAAAATCCAGGAGCTTCTCGACAAGCGCGTCGAAGCAAAAAAGGGTGGAGGCGATAAACGGATTGCCACACAACATGCGAAAGGAAAACTTACAGCCCGTGAACGTATCGAATTATTGCTCGACGAATCAAGTTTCGAGGAGTTTGATATGTTTGTTACTCACCGTTGCACCAACTTCGGAATTGAGAATCAGGAATATCTGTCCGACGGAGTGGTTACCGGTCATGGAACCATCGACGGTAGGGTGGTTTATGTTTTTTCACAGGATTTCACGGTTTTTGGCGGGTCTCTGTCCGAAACCTATGCCAACAAAATTTGTAAGGTGATGGACCAGGCGATGAAAGTCGGTGCACCGGTCATTGGCATCAATGACTCAGGTGGCGCACGAATTCAGGAAGGTGTAAATAGTCTGGCCGGTTATGCTGAAATATTTCAACGCAACATTATGGCTTCGGGCGTAATACCTCAGATTTCAGCAATATTCGGTCCATGTGCCGGTGGTGCGGTGTATTCACCAGCACTTACCGATTTCATTGTAATGAGTAAAGGCACTTCCAATATGTTTGTTACCGGCCCAAAGGTTGTGAAAACCGTTACAGGTGAAGTTGTTACAGAAGAGGAACTTGGTGGTGCCATGGTGCATGGAACAAAATCAGGGATTACCCATTTTGTAGCCGAAGATGAGCAGGAAGGCATTCAGCTGATCCGTAAGCTCATCAGTTATCTTCCTCAAAACAATCTGGAAGACGCTCCTCTGACAGTTTGCAATGACCCGATCAACCGTCTTGAAGACTCGTTGAATTATATTATTCCAGATAATCCAAATAAACCATACGATGTAAAGGATGTTATCCATTCGATCGTAGATCAGAATGAATTTCTGGAGATACAAAGACATTATGCGCCCAATATAATCATCGGATTCGCCCGTTTCAACGGAATGTCAGTTGGTATTGTAGCCAACCAGCCGAACTATCTCGCGGGTGTTCTCGACATCAATGCATCACGAAAAGCGGCACGTTTTGTACGTTTCTGTGATGCTTTCAACATTCCGATTTTAACACTGGTTGATGTTCCGGGATTTTTACCGGGTACTGCACAGGAATATGGCGGCATCATCATCCATGGAGCCAAACTATTGTTTGCTTATGGCGAAGCAACCGTTCCGAAAGTGACAGTCGTATTGCGTAAAGCTTACGGTGGTGCTTATTGTGTGATGAGCTCAAAGCACCTGCGAGGAGACATAAATTACGCATGGCCTGGTGCCGAAATTGCTGTGATGGGTCCCAAAGGAGCCATCGAAGTGCTGCAAAGCAAAACATTGGCTACGTTTACTGATCCTGCTGAAAGAGAAGAATTTGTTAAAAAAAGTGAGGAAGAATACAAGGATAAATTTGCCAATCCTTACAGCGCAGCCAAATACGGCTATATTGATGATGTGATTGAACCACGCAATACCCGTTTCAGGGTGATCCGTGCTTTGCAGGCTCTTGCCACAAAAAAGGACGTGAATCCGCCAAAGAAACATTCAAATTTACCCTTATAATCAAATGATTATGAAAGTGTTAAAAAAATTATACAAGCAGATATTTTTCCTGTTATTATTATTGTTGTTCGCAGGTCACAGTTTTTCACAAAGCGGTTCCGATTTGAGAATCAACGAAGTGCTGATGGATAACGACTCAAACTATGTCGATGATTTCGGACAGCGAAGTGCCTGGATTGAGATATTCAATACGGCTTATAATAATGTGAATATCGCAGGGATGTATCTGACAGATGATCCTAAGAATCCAACAAAATACCTTATTCCAAAAGGAGACCCGGTAACAGTAATTCCTCAGCGTAATTATATTGTTTTCTTTGCTGATAACCATACAACCCGTGGGATTTTACATCTTAATTTCGATATGAAAAACAGCAACTATGTTGCATTGTATGATGTAAATGGCCGCACATTGATTGATGAGATAAATCTTGTAAGGCAAATTCCTGATATTTCATACGGTCGATTGAATGATGGTTCAGAATTTTGGGGTAAACTGGATAAAACGACGCCCAAAGCGAGTAATTATACTGGAAAGATTGTTACTGCGGGAGAAGAATTTGTAAAAATGGATCCTTACGGACTTGGAATGGCAATGATAGCCATGTCTGTCGTTTTTATCGCATTGATGCTGCTTTATCTGGTTTTCAAAAACACCAGACGACTTTATACACTCGACCTGAAAAATCTGTTCACCAAAGAAAAAATCATGATTGATATCAATGAAAATCAGGATATTACAGGCGAAGTAAACGCAGCTATTTCCATGGCTTTGTACTTATACCGAAGTGAATTGCACGACCATGAAGAAACTGTACTTACCATCAAGAAAGTAGCCCGGACTTATTCGCCATGGAGTTCGAAGATTTATGGATTGCGTAATCCACACCGGTAGGTCTGACGGGATTAATTGAACCAAAAAGAAATGTATTGTCAGCATAAAAATTCAGAAAAATGAAAAGATTTAAATTCACGATTAACGGAAATATTTATGATGTCGAAATTCAAAACATCGACGGCAATCTGGCCGATGTTGAGGTGAACGGGACAACATATAAAGTGGAGGTTGATAAACAGATACAAGCAACCAAAACACCCAGATTGGTGCGTAGTATGAGCGTGCCAAGCACCGATTCTTTGCCAAGTACTGCAAAATTTGCTAATCCGTCAGGACCGAAAGGTGCCGGAAACATTAAATCACCGCTACCAGGTGTTATTCTCGAAGTTTATGTGAGAGAAGGTGATTCTGTAAAGATGGGTCAGAAACTCCTGATGCTGGAAGCCATGAAAATGGAAAACAATATCAATGCCGACAAGGAAGGACATGTGGTTTCGTTGAAAGTAGGAAAAGGCGACAGTGTGATGGAAGGCGATGTATTAATTGTAATTGGCGATTAATATGGAAAATTCAGGAACTTATTTGACATTTATTGCTGAACATCTGAATCAGTTTTTCAGCTATACTTCATTTGCAAATTTCACTTTTGGTCATTTAATCATGATCTGTGTAGGGCTGGCTTTTATATATCTGGCCATAGCAAAAGAATATGAGCCTTTATTGCTGGTCCCGATTGGTTTCGGGATTCTGGTTGGGAACATTGCTTTCACACCAGGTTTTCAAATTGGAATTTATGAATCGGGAAGTGTTTTGAATTATCTCTACTTTGGTGTATTACAAGGCGTTTATCCACCACTGATTTTTCTTGGGATTGGCGCTATGACTGATTTTTCGGCACTGATCTCCAACCCTAAACTCATGCTCGTAGGTGCAGCTGCACAGCTAGGAATTTTTGGCGCCTATGCCATCGCATTGTTTTTAGGTTTCTCCCCATCTGAAGCAGGTGCCATAGGTATTATCGGCGGCGCAGATGGCCCGACTGCTATTTTCCTTGCCTCCAAATTAGCCCCTGATTTGTTGGGAGCAATTGCAATTTCAGCTTATTCCTATATGGCTTTGGTACCGGTGATACAGCCGCCTGTAATGCGCTTGCTAACAACAAATAAAGAAAGATTGATCCGCATGAAACCGCCACGTGCAGTGTCCAAAACAGAAAAGATAATGTTTCCGATTATCGGTTTATTGCTCACCGCATTTATTGTTCCTTCAGGATTATCACTTTTAGGCATGTTGTTCTTCGGTAATTTATTGAAAGA
The DNA here is from genome assembly GCA_903957365.1 of uncultured Bacteroidota bacterium. Lineage (GTDB taxonomy): Bacteria > Bacteroidota > Bacteroidia > Bacteroidales > F082 > CAJBPB01. The sequence goes on along the minus strand of CAJBPB010000215.1, from coordinate 3,895 downwards.
AAGTACAGTTACCAAACGATTGGCTGATACAGCAAAAGGTCCGCTCATCGATATTGTAACCATAATAATTGGTTTGACTGTTGGAGCTTCAACACAGGCAACAACTTTTTTGACAGCCAAATCAGTGGGTATTTTTGCTTTGGGAGCAGCATCCTTCGTCATCGCAACGTTTGGTGGTGTGATGTTTGTAAAATTCTTGAACCTCTTTCTGAAAGAAGGCAACAAAATGAATCCTTTGATAGGTAACGCAGGCGTTTCTGCTGTGCCCGACAGCGCCCGTGTTTCTCAGATAATAGGTCTTCAATATGACAAAACCAACCACCTGCTGATGCATGCCATGGGCCCCAATGTGGCCGGCGTTATTGGCAGTGCGGTTGCTGCAGGTATTTTACTCGGGTTTCTGGCTTAAGAAAGTAAACTTTATTGTTATATTTACAGCCGGGAAGTTATTTCGAAAGCTTCCCGGCTTTTTTGTGGAATAATTAACAGATTTGTATGCTCATCATTGGTATTGCAGGCGGTTCGGGTTCCGGTAAAACTACCGTAGTAAAAAAAATTATCCGTGCATTGCCCGGAAGCTCCGTTTCAGTCATTTCTCAGGACTCGTATTATAAAGACAATGGTCATCTTAATGCAGAAGAACGTAAGAAAATTAATTTCGACCACCCTGAATCCATTGAGTTTGATTTGCTTATCGATCATCTCGACAAACTCAGTGCCGGTGAAACCATACAGATGCCAATTTATTCTTATGTAACTTGTGCACGATCATCCGAAACCATTCCGGTGAAACCTACCAAAGTCGTAATCGTTGAAGGGATTCTGGTATTGACCAATGCCGAACTTCGCAAAAGAATGGATATTAAAATATATGTGGATGCCGATGGCGATGATCGGCTGATGCGCATCATACAGCGCGATATCGAAGAACGGGGAAGAACTTTCACCGAGGTTTTGAAACATTATGATTCATTTGTAAAACCAATGCACCTTCAGTTTATCGATCCGACCAAACGTTTTGCTGATATAATTATCCCTCAGGGTGGCGCAAATCAGGTGGCTATTGATATCGTTGCCTCACGAATAAGAATGAATCTGCATGATTGAAATGGTTAGACCGTTTATGTACGCAGTAATATGCAGACGATCAGGCTTTTTACTGATACTGGTATTCGTTTTTTCGTGCAGTTCTAAAATTGAAACACCTATGCCTCAGGACAGCTGGAATTATTATCAGGCTAAAAACGGCCTGGTAAATAACAGTGTAAGTGATTTGAAATTTGATTCGCAGGGCAATCTGTGGGTAGGGACCGAGTTTGGCGTGTCAAAATTCAGTAATGGTGTCTGGACAGGTTACAACACACCTCAGGGTCTCATCTATCATCAGATCAATTCATTGGCTATTGATGTAAACGAAAAAATATGGTTTGCGACGCCTTATGGTGTCTCCTCACTTGAAAATGGTATATGGCAATCATTTACAACCGAAAATGGGTTGAACTACAATTATGCTTTTGATGTGGCGCTTGACTCGGCTGGCAATCCATGGATCGGACTGGGAAAAGGCGTTTCACATTTTAATGGAACCAATTGGATCAGCTACGAAAAAAACCTGGGCAACGGATTGGTGCACAATATTGTAAGAACGGTTGTTATTGATAGAGATGGAGCAAAATGGTTCGGAACAGAATTTGGAATTTCAAAATTCAATAACAATGCATGGCTGACCTACCTGGCGGAGATTCCCTCTGCTGATTTTATTGTTTCGATGTATGTTGACAGTAAAAACAGATTGTGGGTTGGGTCATTGGCCGGTGTAAGTGTATTTGAAGGGGAGAGCATCACCGATTACAGTTACCCGGATGGTCTGGTATATGACCGGGTGGATGCGATTGCGGAAGATCAAACCGGCATGATGTGGTTCGGAACGCAATATGGCGCTTCCTCGTTTGACGGAAATGTCTGGAAATCATACACAACTGAAAACGGATTGCCCGACAACTGGATAACCGGAATCACAGTGGATGGAGATACCAATATCTGGTTTGGTACCAAATCGAAAGGGATTGCTGAGCTAATTCGTGTTGTAAAATGAACATTTCAGACACCTTACTGTTCTTTTTAAAATTATAATTGTGATGTCAATATTTAAAAAGAAAACGAAATCACCTTGTCAATTAATTTGTACAATGGATGAAGATAAAGTATGCATTGGCTGTTACCGGTCGGCAGAAGAGATAGCTAAATGGGATAGTTTTACTGAAGAGCAAAAACAGCAGGTTATAACAAACACTAACCAACGACGCACTGAAAAGGGCGGGTCGTATTATGGCTTTGGTTGATAATGTGTTGATTTTAAAGTGTATTCGCAAAAAAAGACAATGCCACTGATTCAGACAAATCAGCGGCATTGATTTTTACATTGAATTTAGTTTGAATTACAATCCAAGTTTGATTCCACGTCCTTTGATTATTTTACCTCTTTCATCGAACCATTCAGGCAATGCATAGGCAAATCCACGGCCTCGGTGGTTTACTTTTTTAATATCACCGCGTCGGTTGGTAAGTTTTACCAGACATTGGTTAATCTTTGATTTCGCTTTTTCTTCCGATTCAAAAATTCCTTCTTCAATGGTTTTCTCTTTCACTTTCTCAAATATATCTTTACTTAAAGTGGCACGGCCATTATCTTCAATACATTGCATTATTATTTGATCATAGCGCGATAATGGATATGGTTTACGGCTTTTGGTTACGATATTACCATCTTGTGTGGTATCAAAAGGCTCAACCTCAGCGGAGCTGTTATCCTCTGTTTTGGCTATTTTTTCAACTTTCTGCACTTCAGCATTAGGCATAAGCCTGCTCGATTTTAATGTAAAATACAGATTTTCAAGTTCTTCTATTTTACCTTTAACGAACTCGGCTTTATATTCCAGTTTTCTCAGTTCGGAGTGATATTCATTCAACAGATCAAGAATATCAAATTCATTTAGATTTTGATTGTATTTCATAGTATTTAATTTGATGCAAATGTAATACTAACCCAAAGGAAATGCAATAAAATATTTCATAAAAATTGCGAAAAAGTGAAAATGATCGAATTAAAACGAATAAAATGTTTGATTCATTGGCTTAATTTATATTAATCTGCACAATCATTTGAGTCAATTGCAATAGTGTTTGTGTAAAATCAACTAATATAATCTTTACCAGATGGTTTAATGAAGAGATTTGAAAATATTAACTAAGTGGCCTATTGGAATAATGTATATTTATTTTCAGTACATTTTTTTCTTCCGGGAAGTTCGTGTTTTCCATAGACGTTAAAAAAGGATTTTATTTTCTAAAAATATTTTGATTCTGTACGTGCGTAATAATTTAGCACAGCAATTAGGGATGAATGAAAAAAATCAATGAAAAAGACAAAGCTTTAGCTGGAAAGGATTAAAAAAACGTAATCTTGATATCCTTCAGATTCATTGAACCGGGATGCAGTTAACTTTTGCTGAAAACGATGGAAACGATTGCTCGGTTGGTTTGCCTGCAAACCAGCTGACAATAAGAACCTGCAATGTTTTGCAAATGTTGATTGCGGTAACAGGGAAATATAAAACAAACAGCCACAAAAAAACAGGACCTTCAACCGCCCTGATGAATCGTATAAACGAATAAAAAACGCTCACAAGATAAAGGGTGTCTTATTGAACTTTACAATGGGATGAATAAACCAATAAAAGTTGTCACTTTTAATAAGGAACAGTCTTCAGATTTACCAGCATTTTTTTTAATATATGGTGGTACAAAAACATTATTCTTTACCCGGTTAAAAGTAAAACCCTGAAAACAATGATTTAACTTGGTTTTCAGGGTCAATTTGTTGCCCGATTAGGGG
>CAJBPB010000214.1 GCA_903957365.1 uncultured Bacteroidota bacterium | reverse complement strand
TGCTCCCAGTGACATTAATTCTGTCCAGTTAGCACCACCATCAAGGCTGTATTCAACGTATGCTGAACCACCCCAAGAACCATCATAGAAGTAATCGAAATTGAAGTTATATGCGGCACCTTCTCTGAGGTCAGATACTGGTAAAATCAAACGGTCAACACTTGCATCACCATTGAAACCATCGTCATTTGTACAAGCATAGTAACCATCACCGGCAGGAATTGGGAAGAAACTGCTTCCACCAGCATTGGTGCGGAAGAAACCACGGCTATTCGATTCTTTAACCCAACCAGCTGGAGGGAATATATCTAGTTCGAAGTTCTGTAATTCAACAGCAGTATAAATAGGAGCTTCCCATGTAGCAACAGAAGTCAAAGGCTCAACCATGAGGTTTTTAGCAGGATATGTTTTGTTAGCCAAAACAACATCTTCTGTATAGTCATAATTGATGATAATTCCATTGTGTTCGTATGCCTGGAAACCCATTTTTGTAACAGTTAAGTTATAAGTTCCATTGATGACGCTATCAAATACGATAACACCACTGGCATCGGTTGTAGCTGTTAAATCCTGGTAAGGATAATTGCCTGTTCTCAAACGAACAGCTGCACCAGTAACATCACCACCGTCGCAACGTGTAACATTCAAGGTAACAACATTGTCCAGACCATGTGCAACAACATTTGAATACACCCATGTGGAGTTTTCAACACTGTAGTTTGCTCTTACTGCATACGCATAGAAACCGGCTGGTTGTCCACCAAAGCCTGCATCATTGTATGATTGTGTTGCATTATGAGCAGCAATCACGGTCATTGTTCCATCTTCTGGTGATTCACCAGTTTCTGGGTTAAAACCATTGATACGGGCTACAGCATAATCAACCAGTTCACGTGAACCACTTGCTGCTTCAACTGGTAAATACTGACCAATACCTTCAACACCTGGTATTCCGCTTGGAGCACAAGTTGCCATAAAGTCAGTCATAACCGGTTTCACAGGATAGATCATTTCACCACTTGTACGGTTGGCTACGTTTGTGCCTGGACCGCTTACGATTGCTCTGATCATGAAATCCTGGTAAGAAGAAGCTGCCCAGTTACCACCTACAGGTTTTACATAACTTCTGTAGTAAGTAGGTACATTCTGGTCAACACCAACTGGAACCTGAGTGAAAAGTTTCCAAACTGCGATGTAGAAATTACCTGAGTTAACAGTTGCATTCAAAGCATTGTCAAAGTTTACCCAACCGTAGTTGTCAACTGTAACTATTGCTGAATCCAATACTGTTCCTGGCAAACCATTGGCACCGTCAGCTGCAATAACACCTACTGCAAATTCTGCACCAAGGAAATCAACACCTTCAGGGAAACTACCATCACCAACAAACATTCTGCCACCTGTTACAGTTGCAGGATATCCGGCTGGGGTAAATTTAACTGCTGATGCGCTTCCGGCTGATAACCATGAGAAATAGTTCTCAGCTGTTCCATCGTCATATTGAATTGAATATGGTCCCATAGGAATTCCCCATGTGATCAATGCCTGTGTGTCGGCTTCGTTAGGATCTGCATATACAAAACTTACAGGATAAGCCATTTCGCACAAAGTTGCATCAACGTCAACAGGACTACCTGCAACGGTAACAACTACGTCTTCAACGACAACTGTGTGGAATCCTACCATTGAGAATTCAACATCGTATGTTCCCGGATCAACCATCATACTATAGGTTCCGTTTTCGGCTGTTTCAGCTGCATAGGTTGTTGTACCCATTGCTTTTACTGTAACATTCTTTTTAGGAGCTCCAGTAACACAATCAGTTACTGTACCACTGATAGCGGCTGGCTGATATACATGCATAATATTTGGAACGGTTGTTTCCAGATTATCAGGATCATTGGTGGTTAATGCCAGACCTTCAGCAAAACTACCAACATAGAATCCATCAGAATTGTAAGTCAAAGTTACGTTTAACTCTTCACCACTGGCGATAACTCCGCTTGCTGGTGTAACAGAAGTAATATAACTTGGAACAGGACATGGTGCATGAACATTGGCTGAAGCAAGAAGATCAGCGGCAGGGTTGCTTGTGAAATAAGCTACACGGTCAACATCCAACAATTTGTAATTACATTCATAAGCCCATGAACCTGGAACAAAATCAGTAGTGATCAAATCACCTCCATTAACCGGGAAACTGAAATAAGCAGGGCCTGCACCTGATGAAAGGGTAACACCTGACAATACTGCTGTTCCGTTAACAAATACACTGATTGTGCCGCCATTCCATCCGTCTCCGAATGAATCGCGCAATTCAATTTCGTTGCTGCAAGCAAATCTGCTGGCATCAACATAATCGGTAAATTCAAATGCAAGACTTCCGTCTCCACAGTTTTCCAAAGTCAGAGTAACCTGTTCAGCTACATCTGGCCATTGTGAATTTTGAACTGTAGCTGGACTCCAGCACAATGAAGGAATAAACCAGTCAACACATGCTGGACCACCTGGTACGCCATTACCGGCATCATAAACAGGGGTTACAGTATAACAATAGTTACCAAAATCAGGTAAAATATTTGTGAAAGTGTTAGCGGTAGTTGTTCCGATTCCCAAACCATTTCTCTTGATAAGGAAATACTGGAAGTTAACAGGACGTGTGAAATTCCATGCCAATGAAACTGAACCGGTTACTTCGTTTGTTAAAACAGCGGTAAGATCGGTAACAGGTGACAAAGGATCACCGTAGATAGTCATTGTAACAGGAATATTGAAAGTACCAACATTAGGCTGTGTTGTCACAACGATTTCTGCGTTGTAAACCTGACCAGCTTCTGTTCCGGTAGCATCAAAATTAACAGGCAGGTTAAAGCTGGTTCCGTTTGGACCAACTGCACCTTCGTACTGTCCGAGGGTCAACCAATCGCTGACTCCGCCGCCGCCGCCAACCTGGCTTAAGCAAACTGCAAGTTTATCAACAACTGTATAAGTTCCGTTTAAGCCCTGAACAGCGCTTCCGGTTCCTGACATTGTGTTACACCAGTAGTTGGTTGCAGATCCGGCAGCTGCCTGAATTCCAATCCAACCATCGGCGGTGCTTGTTGCAGGGATTGTTGCGGTATATTGAAGCAATGGGAAACCCAATACTGTAGTACCGGTGTTCACATAATTCAATGAAACTGTGGTTGAACTAACGATAGCACCTGGAACTGAACCTGGTTCACGCACTTCAATTGTAAAATTGCGGGGATCATTAGGTAAAGACAATACTACTGACCAGAAAGTGATTGTGTTAAAGTTTCCGGTAGCACTGTATTGCTGATAACAGAAATATCCAGAACTTGCATCTGAAGTATAACCATTATTTGACCCAACAGGAGGGTTGCCAAATACGCTGCCTTCAGGACAATCAAGTAAACCTCTGGTTCCATCTTCTTCATTCATTTGGAATGAAAGATGTGAATCTTCACCAAAAGCGTTGTTAGACTGCGTCATCTGGGCAAAATCCATCGATTCTACTTCATTGATGTTATTTACAACATAAGTTTCAGGATAAAGAACTTCAGCAGTCCAGCCAGCAGGGCCGTCGCCGATATTCAGCATACCTAAAAATTTGGTTAAATATTCGTTAGGATTCAAAATCTCATCGAACATTAAAGGAGTAACAGTCAAACTAGGTTTGGTCAATGTAAAATTATGGGTCAAAGTTCCACCTGAAGGCACAATTACTGTAGCTTCAATGGTATTCCAGCCATCTTTCATTGCATAGATATCCTGTTCACCACCCCAAACATTGGTAATTAAATAGTGACCTGTTGCATCAGTAGCAACATTAGCACCATCAACTACACCAACAGTTGCATTGGCAACAGGCACACCGTCTGCATCAGCAACGATACCTGCGATATTTCCCGGAGGATTGTAAGGAATCCAATAAACTCCAAGATTAGAGAAATAAAGAGAAGCGAAATCATAGTTTGGAGGGGTTTCAGCATCAGCATAACCGCAAATTGTACGATTAACTGTTCCTAATGTTTGAGCAGTTTGGTAATATGGAGAACCATAATCACCAACATCACCCCAAATAACCTCAATAATAAGGTTATCAGCTCCGTTGTAAGGAAAATCAGTGATGTCAATAGGCAATGCCCAACCGATTGCTGTGGCTGGAACATACTGACCTGTACTTGAGTAAACTGTCACTGCTCCGCTCATGTCGGCATAGGCTCCAGCTGTTAGACTGGTGGCAGATGTCGGTTTGATTTTAATGACAACATTATTTACCCAGTTTGGATCTACTCCAAGTGCTGTAAATTGCCATGCAAGCTGTGTGATAAATTTAGGCCCTGCCAATTCTGAAGCAAGATACAATGTTTGGGTACGATTGTTTTCCCAATAATTGTTCCAGTTCATGTAATAAGCCGGCCAGGCTCCAGGTGCGGTTCCGGTACCGATAGTCAGCACATTGTCATTTGTGCTGGTAACGATAGGAGCCTCCTGAGTAAAGACAGGCTGAACTTGTGATTCAGATTGTCTTGCTGCCTGATCAAGAGTGATCTTTTGCTGCTCAGTGACAGGCGCATTTTGCGCATTCATTGTCCCTGACCAGGCAAAAACCAGCAGCAATAAGAAAACTGTAATTTTTCTCATGTGTAAAAGGTTTAGTTAGAAATAGATTGATTAATAAATAAAAATAAACACGAAGTCTTTTCAAACTTCTCATTAACAACATGGGATACACCTTGTTGCAAACTTATCATAAAATATCTTGTATAGAAATTCATTCAGCTTCTACTATTTTTAGTCGACAAATTTAAAAAAACCCTTGAAATCACAATGATTAATTTAGCACTTAAGGTTAAATAAACAAAAAACAACATTCGGGTTGTAGCAAAAAATACTTCTACAACCCCTGTTGTTTCTGTAGTTTTAAACTTTTAAGCCTTGATTTTACAAGCAATCCCTAAACCAGTTTTACTGATTTCAGTCATTCTGACAATTAACTTTGACTTTACCCTTACTGCAATAAGCAATATTTGTAATATTTTTTTAAATCCACTTTGCATTGTCAGGCAAGATATTTGATGCTATATTTGTTTAGATTTAAATACAATCATGAAGGACATTAATGAATTGAAAGCCCTCATCCGCCTGGTTGACGAACCTGATGAAAAACTGTTTGATCAGGTAAAAAAACATATATTTGACTATGGTATCGATGCCGTTGTTGAATTGGAGGCTGCTTTAGAGATGACCTTTGATGATAGCCTGCAGAAACGTCTCCAATCATTAATTCATGAAATTCAATACAATTACACCCTCATTGAACTTCATACCTGGGCAAAATTCAATCATACTGACCTTTTAAAGGGTTATATGCTTATCACACGGTACCAATATCCTGATTTGAATCCTGATACCATAACACGGGAAGTTGGCAGAATCGCACAGGAAGTCTGGCTTGAACTGAATAACAACCTTACCGCACTTGAGAAAGTTAAAGTACTGAATCATATATTGTTTGATATCAATAAATTTGGCGGAAACACTTCGAACCTATATTCTCCTGACAATTATTATCTTAAAAACCTTTTTGAAACACACAAAGGAAACCCGCTTTCAATCGGAATGTTATACATTATTATTGCCAACAGCCTGCGTATTCCTATATATGGTGTCGATTTGCCAAGGCATTTTGTTCTCGCTTACGTTGACGAATCAGTTTTTCCGTTGCAACAGGATGACACCGATGAAGAAGTGCTCTTTTATCTGAACCCTTATAATCAAGGTGCAGTATTCACAAAAAAAGAGATTGAGCTTTTTGTAAAACAAATGAAACTTGAGCCAAAACCCTCATTCTTCAAACCTTGCAACAACATTACAATCATCAGACGAATGATCAATGGTTTGATTGAATCGTATATTAGCAATGGAAATAACGAAAAGGCTGCTGAATTGCAACATATTGTAACCGCATTGGATATCTAACCACCGGTTTGTATCAAATAAACAGTACCAGGTATTCTCCAAAATATGCCAAAAAATCTGTAAACATCTGGTTATCAATAAAAATAAAAAACCAGATGCATTCAGATTCGATTACTATTTCCCGTAACTCTTCAGAAAATCATTGATATTCTTTTCCATTCGGATCAATGCGTCTTTCGATTCGGCTCTAATAAAAGTTTTACCAGTTACTTTTTCGTAAAGTTCAATATATCTGTCCGAAACACTTTGAACATAATCATCTGTCATTTCGGGCACTAACTGACCTGTTTGTCCCTGAAACCCATTTGCCATCAGCCATTCACGCACAAATTCTTTCGATAACTGTTTTTGAGGTTCCCCTTTTGCAAATCGTTCTTCATATTCATCTGCAATAAAATAACGGGAAGAATCGGGTGTGTGAATCTCATCAATCAGATATATTTTGTCTCCAACTTTACCGAATTCATATTTGGTATCAACCAGAATCAATCCATGCTCGGCAGCCATCTGGCTTCCCCGCTCATATAATTTATAAGTATAATCTTCAAGTTGCAGGTAATCCGACTCAGAAACAATACCATTTTTAATTATTTCTTCACGAGAGATATCTTCATCATGACCTTCCATTGCTTTTGTTGTAGGAGTAATGATTGGCTTTTCAAATCGCTGATGCTCTTTCATGCCATCCGGGACAGGAACACCGCAAATATCGCGCTGTCCTTTTTTATAGGTGCGCCATGAACTTCCGGTCAGGAATCCGCGAATAATCATTTCTACAGGAAATGGTTCACAATAATGACCAATTGTAACTACAGGATCTGGACTCGCGATTTTCCAGTTGGGAACGATGTCTTTGGTTGCATCCAGAAACATGGAGGCGATCTGATTCAACACCTGACCTTTGTAGGGAATACCTCTGGGAAGCACTACATCAAATGCCGAAATTCTGTCGCTGGCTATCATCACCAACAGTGTATCATCGATATTATACACGTCGCGAACTTTCCCTTTGTAAAGGCTTTTCTGTTTTGGAAACGTAAAATTTGTTTTTACAATTGCTTCGGTCATCATGGGTTATCTGTTTTAGCGTTTAATTCGTTATTTGATTCTAAATTATCCGTATTAATAAAAGGAATTTCTGTCGGGACTGGTTCTGTGATCTGCTGTTCCGGATTCTCAACTTTTGTACGGTATGCTTTGATAATACGGGTAACCAGCCGGTGACGCACCACATCCTTATCATCCAGAAAAATGAAACTGATTCCTTCCACGTCATGCAACACATCAATTGCCTGAAGCAGCCCCGATGGTTGTTTATATGGAAGATCAATCTGGGTAATATCGCCGGTAATAATGAACTTGGCAGATTTACCCATACGGGTCAGAAACATTTTCATCTGACTTCGGGTTGCATTCTGTGCCTCATCGAGAATAGCGAAGGCATTGTCAAGTGTTCGTCCGCGCATGAAAGCAAGCGGTGCAACCTCAATGGTTCCATCTTCAATATAGGTCAGTAGTTTTTGTGCTGGCAGCATATCGCGAAGCGCATCATAAAGTGGCTGCAGATATGGATCAAGTTTGTCTTTCAGGTCACCAGGGAGGAAGCCCAGATTTTCTCCCGCTTCAACAGCCGGTCGTGTGAGAATAATACGTTTTACCCAACGGTTTTTCAAAGCGCGAACGGCTAATGCAACAGCAGTGTATGTTTTTCCAGTTCCGGCTGGTCCGACTGCGAAAATCATATCATTCTCGTCAATACTGGTTACCATCGCTTTTTGGTTCACCGTGAGTGCTTTCACCTGCAACCCACCCGGACCATGCACCAACACATCGCCCGAAGTGACGATGCCATCAGGATGTGAACCATTTTCATTTAACATGATCTCCTCAATCTGTCGGTTGGTTATTTTACCAAAACGCTCCAGATGCACCGTCAACAGATCAAATCGTTTTACAAAATAGGCAATCTCTTCCGGATCACCAATCACTTTCATGTAATTACCCCGGGCAATAATCTTCAACTTAGGAAACAATGCTTTAATGATCTCCAGATGGCTGTCGTTCGCACCATAAAGATCAAGCGGACTTACATTTTCAATTTGAATGATTTGTTCGCTCATAGCCTGTCAAAGTTTTGTTTTGAAATTATTCGTCAAAAATATTCATTTCCATTCAATACCTCAACCTTAAAACCTGATTTTATATCTTTTTAAACTTTTCTGACATAATTACACTGATATTGGTAACAGTCGGAGGGGTTTATTTATCTTTGCAAAAAAAGGAAATAACTGTTGCTTATTCTAAGCAGTTAAAATTCAATTGTTTCACTCATTTCTAAAATCGTTCAATGGCGATTATTACTTTAACAAGCGATTGGGGAACCTCAGATTATTATCTGGCTGCGGTTAAAGGGACTATTTATACGCAGTTGCCAGATGCAATTGTTATAGATATTTCGCATGACATCCGTCATTTTGATCTGGAAGGAGCAGCTTTTACCATCCGAAACTGCTATCAGAGTTTCCCTAAAGGCACCATACATATTATAGGAGTGAATTCCGAAGAATCGATGGACATTCCACATATTGCTGTTGAAGCAAAAGGGCACTACTTTATCGGTGCCGATACCGGGATTTTTTCGATGATACTTGGTGATACGCCAAGCCAGATCTTTCATCTTGACATTCCTGCTGATTCCGGTTATTTTACTTTTAGTACGCGCGATCGTTTTGTAAAAGCCGCGGTACATATTGCCAAAGGCTTTCCAATTGATCAGTTGGGTGATCCATGTCCGCAACTGAATTCAAAATTATTGTTTCAGCCCACTACTGACAATAAATCGATCAAAGGTCTGGTTGTTTATATTGACGCTTATGAAAACCTTATCACCAATATTTCGGAAAAATTATTTCATTACGAACAGCGTGGACGCGCATTTGATATTGCTTTCAGCATTTACAGGTTAAAAAAGATACAGACAAGTTATCTGGATGTTCCAGTTCCTGATATGCTGGCTCTTTTTGGATCGCATGGTTTTCTGGAAATTGCTATCAATCAAGGCAATGCCGCATCATTACTTGGCATGGAGCGAAACAGCCCGGTTCAGGTCAATTTCCTTTGATTATTCAGAATCAGGTTGATATTGTGATTTCAACATCTTTTCGGACAGATATACCGTTGCATCAATTCGTAAAGATACCAGATTGCAACAGAAATTACTATTCCAACCAATCCTCCAGCAATCACGTCTCCCGGATAATGTACACCAAGATATATTCGACTATACGAAACAATACCGGCATAAGAGAACATGACTATGCCAATCCAGGAAAACTGCCGGCGAAGCAACAGAAACAAAAAACCGGCCAGGGCAAATGCGTTGGCTGCATGTGAGGAGATAAAGCCAAAAGCACCTCCACAATTTCCTGTTGGCAAGTAAATCATTGATTGCAAATCAGCCTCATGACACGGACGGGGTCTTTCGAAAACATACTTAAATGCCTTTACTGAAACCTGGTCAGATACTGTAATGAGCAGGGCAACAAACAATAAAATCATGACTGATTGCCATTTGTACTGTTTGATAATCAAACCAATAAGAAAAAGATAGAATGGAATCCAGGAAAATTTGCCTGAAATAAAAACCATAACCGGATCAAAAAAGGGCGAATGCAAACTATTCAGAAACAAAAACAATTGGGTATCCATCTCATTCAGATACGCAATCATTTCTTTTCCTCCTTATCTTCTTTCAGATATTCCTTTTTCATATCGTAATAAGTAGTGTTGTATGGATCACGTTTAATCAATTCATCCAAAGCATGCAGGGCTTTTTTTGATTTGCTTTTTCCCTTCAGTTCTTCAAACACTTCCAAGAAATAGGCATCATTTTTACATTTGAATCCGGGGTATTTTCCTTCGACAACAAAAAAACCATTCCCCCCCGTTTCGGTTCCTTCAATTACAAACAAAATTGGTATTTCGAAGCGTGTATATTTCTCATCAGTGCATGCATTCCACTTGCCCTCAGTAGAAGTGAAGAAGGTACCCATTTTTTCGTTCAGTCCATAACCAAGAGGATTTTTTAAACGAAAATCACTCATCTTGTTGTTACAATCCACCTTAAACGACATGATTGTAACACCCATGACACAAGCTTTGCGGGCTTCCGGAGAATATTCAACATTGGCAAAGAACACGCGTTCAAATTCACCGCTTCCTCCTTTGAAACGAAAGTCGAGCTGATGCCGGATGGTTTTATTGCGACTCTCAGAGATTTGATCAGCCATTTCGGTGTTTTGCGACCAGCCAGTAAAAACCAGTAATACTAAAATACTTGTCAATTGCCATTTCATCCAGAGATTCATTGTGTCAATATTAAAACAATTTACTAACTAATTGATTTCTATATTATTATTCAACACTTTCCAAAGCATGTCTTTCAACTCCTTTATACCTTCACCCGTAATTGAACTTATGAAAATGTTTGGCATTTTTGGAAGCTGTTTTTTAATTTCCGCTTTTAATTCATCATCGAGCATATCACTTTTACTAATGGCAAGCAATCTTTCCTTATCGAGTAATTCGGGATTATACGCTTCCAGTTCACCGATCAGAATTTCGAATTCTTTCTTAATATCCTTGCTGTCAGCCGGAACGAGAAACAGAAGCACTGAATTACGCTCGATGTGTCTCAAAAACCGTAATCCCAATCCTTTTCCTTCCGATGCGCCTTCAATAATTCCAGGAATATCCGCCATCACAAAGGATTTGTTGTCATAGTAACTTACCAATCCAAGATTGGGTGTAAGTGTTGTGAAAGGATAATCGGCAATCTCAGGCTTGGCAGCTGAAACAACAGAAAGTAAGGTTGATTTTCCTGCATTCGGGAAACCAACCAATCCCACGTCAGCCAGCAACTTGAGTTCGATAATTATCCATGCCTCTTCAAAATCCTCACCCGGTTGCGCATAAGAAGGCGCCTGATTTGTAGATGTTTTAAAATTCGAATTACCCAAACCACCGCGTCCTCCTTTTACAAGAATGATTGTTTGTCCATCTTCGGTAATCTCGGCAACACGTTCGCCTGTTTCTGAATGTGTGGCTACAGTTCCCAAGGGTACATCAATAAAAACATCCTTACCATTGGCTCCTGAGCTCTGCTGCTTACCACCCGATTCGCCATGCTCCGCCATCAGATGTCGTGCATAACGAAGATGAAGCAAGGTCCACATCTGCGAATTTCCTCTCAGAATAACATGACCGCCGCGTCCGCCATCGCCGCCATCGGGACCACCTTTGGGTTCAAATTTTTCACGACGAAAATGTCTTGATCCAGGACCGCCATTCCCTGAACGGCAATATATTTTTACGTAATCAACAAAATTGGATCCTGACATTCGTTTCGTGGTTTAATTTAGTGTTATTGAAATTTTACTTCAATCTGAAATTTATCAAAAAATCAGACTGATTTTGTATCCATACTGGACTGGATTTTACTTTTTACCAGTTCACTCAAATTTTCATAAGTCATCGATTCCGGATAAATGGGCTTCAGAAACTCGATATTTATTTTCTTCCATGGTTTCGGGAACCAGCTTCCGCGTGGCAGTGCGTCAAAAGCGCCTGATATAGAAACAGGAACAATCGGAACATTCAATTCACGGCTCAGGATTGCAAAAGTCTTTTTGAACTGACCAAGTTTGCCATCATCCGAACGTGTTCCTTCCGGAAAAATGATCAGGTTCTTGTTTTGTTTCAAAACCTCCGCCATTTTCTGGATTGATTCTTTTAATTCACGATTCAGATCCATGATAATGATATTGTTACGGTTAGCAAGAAACTTCAGCCAACCTTGTTTTATATGTTTTTCTTTTGCATAAAAATAGGTTTTGTTTATCTGTTTGTTCCGCAAGAAAGAAGCGACAAGCAATCCATCAAAATAGCTCTGGTGGTTAGGCGCTAAAATAAAGGGTCCGTCGGGCAGGTTTGACAAACCCTTTCCGTTGAATCTGAAATACACATGAAAAAACATCTTCGAAAGAAAAACAGTCAGATTACCTGTAAACCAGGTGCGTGGTAACTGAAGATGCACTTTTTCACGTAAAATGTCCTTCCAGTTAAATGCAGCGTCTTCCGTTTTTGTTTTATTAATTGTAACCCAATCGACGATTTGCTGTATTGTGCTAAAATCGAGCATCTTATTTGGCTCCAGATTCACTCCGAAAGTCTGTTGCAGATAGACCTGAAATCCAACTTTATCGAGTGAATCCATTCCAAGATCAATCTCGATATGATGGCGCGGAAGCACTTTCCTGCCTTTTTCAGACTGGATAAACGCTGCAATCAGTTTGAAATCAGGTGTTAAAACTGATTCAAGTTCATTTTCGATTTCCTGATTTTTATCAATCGCAAGTTCAGGAAGTTTAAAACGCTGCAACTTTCCGAGTCGTGTACGTGGAAGCTCTTCTGATGTAAGATAAAAATGCATGAGTTTCTTGTACGATGAAACACTTTTATTAAACGGCTCAATCAATTCGTGTCGCACTTTTTCTTCCATGGCAGAAGCATTGGTATCGCTGAAAGCTTCTGTTTCAGGAACAATAATTACCTGAAGCTGATCATCCTTGTAAAAAGTACCACAGTCTTTTACAAGTTCCGATTTTAACAGAACCTCTTCAAGTTCAAGCGGATTTACATTTTTTCCGTTTGAGAGTACGATAATTTCCTTTTTACGGCCTGTAATAAACAGATAACCATCTTTATCCAAACGTCCGAGATCGCCTGTATGCAACCAGCCATCAATCAAAACATCGGCAGTTTCCTGTGGGCGATTGTAATAGCCTTTCATGATGTTCGGTCCGGCTGCGAGTATTTCATCGTCAACAATATTAATCCTTGTTTCGGGCATCACCTCGCCTGGCGATCCGATACGTACACGCCCCGGCCTGGTAAATGTGATCATCGGTGCTGCTTCTGTCATTCCATATCCTTCAAGCACCTCAAAACCCAAAGTCTGAAAATCGCGCCCAACAACAGGATCAAGCGCGGCCCCACCGGCGACCAATACCTCCACCGATCCACCCAGTTTTCGGTGAACTGCACCAAATACCAGTTTTGAGAATTTCTTAGAATTCAATGTTTTTGCCAGTGCAAACAGTTTTTTCGCAACAAAGCTTGCATTTATTTTATCGACAATTCCTTTTCGGATGGCTGCATACAATCTAGGTACACCAATGATTATAGTAATTTTGTTTTGTTGTAAAGTGCCAATAATGTCAGAAGAAACCATCGATGGACTGATGGCAACCATCGCACCCAGATGCAGCGTTATCATCATGGTACCAACCAAAGGAAAAACATGATGCAAAGGCAACAAAATCATCACGCGGGAATCCGTATTATAAATCGGAATATAGGTTGAAACAGCTTTGACATTGGTAAGGAGATTCAGAAAAGACAACATTACACCTTTCGGACTACCCGTTGTTCCTGAGGTATAGATAATTACTGCGGTGTCATCATTCCCTGGAATCTGTAAAATTCCTGGTTCAATTTTTTCACCAAATTGATTTTCAATGGCCTCATTTTCATCAATGGATATGATTCTTGTTTGAATTTTGGCCATCCCAACGGCTTCCTGTATCAATGCTTTTCGTTCATCGGAGCAAAAAATCACTTTGGGTTCGCAGTCCTGAAGAATGAAAGCTACTTCAGAAGCAGTTGCCATAAAATCAACCGGCACCGGTATACCTTTATTCTTCCAGACACTATAAAAACTATAAATCCAGCCGGGTCGGTTTTCAGAGAATACCACCACCCTGTCATCCTTACCGATGTCGTATATTAGAGAGAACTGTTCAATTTTACCCAATAATTCAGCGTATGAAATTTGCCGGGCACCATAAACTATAGCAATTTTTTTGTTTGAATTTTCCATCGTATTTGGCTTGAATTTTACTTTAAGACTGATTCTTAAGCATTTGCGAGAATATCTGTTTTGCAATCCCGCTTCAAATTTACGACGAAAAGTAACACAAATCCAGCCTTCCTGATTTGTAAGACATTCCTCTTATTTACTTCCTAAATTTGCGGAGGAATAAATCTGAATAATTCACAATAAAATGTTCATCATATCATTAATAATACTCTGTTTAGCAAGTGGTTGCCAAAACAATTCAAACCAACAGGAAATGATAAAACAAGAAGTTATTGACACAGAAAAGGCTTTTGCTTCAATGGCAGCCAGATCAGGGATAGCTGAGGCATTCATATATTATGCTGACGAAAACGCGGTTTTACTGCGAAACGGTATTTTAATCAAAGGCAAAACCGCTATCAGAACATATTTTGAATCACAGGATCTTACCAATGCGCGTCTGAACTGGACTCCTGAATTTGTTGAAATAGCTTCATCATCCGATCTCGCCTATACTTACGGAACATTTACATATACCTCACCTGACGAAAATGGTAATAACGTAACTAAAACAGGGGTTTTTCACACGGTTTGGAAAAAGCAATCAGATGATTCTTGGAAATTCGTCTGGGATTAAAAAAAACCACAGAAATGCGTGCAAATTGTTAATAACTTAGTGATAAATTGCAAGATTGAACAAAATAAAAAGTGGGTATTAAATTTTTTTTGAAATTATTTTACAAGAGAATACAAGGGAACAAATTTTATAAATAACTATATATCAAATATTTATAATTTTGAATGATTATTTTACTTTAAATTCAGGCAGATTTAACTGAGGAAAGAAAAACAAAAATAATATTTAAGTGTATCATTAACAAATTGTTATTATCTTTGCGCAATATATTTTTAACAAATTAACACAATGAACAAAGGTACCGTAAAATTCTTTAATAATTCCAAAGGTTTTGGATTCATTAAAGACGCAGAATCAACCAAAGAGTATTTCGTACACGCCAACGGCTTGATCGATCAAATCAAAGAAAACGATGTTGTAACTTTCGAGCTGCAGGATGGTCGTAAAGGACTTAATGCCGTAAATGTTAGAAAAGCTTAATAAATTTTGCTTATTGACATCAGAAAGCCTTGAACTCGTTCAAGGCTTTTTTTTTGCCCTTCCCCTATCCTGAAGCAATTTTGACCGCATTACTGTAATTCAGTGCAGTCCAAACAAATAATAGTTCGCTCGTAATTTAACGCCTTACATCTGAAACAATAAGTTAATTTTGCTTGTGTCAGACAATACAATTTTTGTATTAATAAAGAGACTTTTGAAATCGGATGATCATCACAAAACCAGCATTTTCTCATAAAAAAACCGAGATCATTGGCCAAATTGATCACTTATTACTCACGTATTTTCCGTTATTTTGTCCTCCTGAAGACCTGACTCTTCGCATTTGGGGCGAAATACATGTTTCGGAAAGAATAATTCCGCTATCTGGAAAAAGCCTTTATTTATCGTTGAGAAAAAAGGTTGAGTAAAATTGATACTTATTTCTTTCAACAAATGAATTGGATACAGAAGGCTCGACAAGTGAATATATTTTCTACATTAAGTTAGCTTCAATGAAATTAAAGAAGTATCGTAATTATTTGTTTTTCTCACTATTGATCGTATTGTACTTCATCCTTGATTTTCAAACGATTCTTTTTTTATCACCACAAGGCATACATTTTATCAGGCAAACGGATAGCTTATCTTTTGTTGCAAATTATTTTAATAATGGTTTTCAGTTTTTCGAGCCACAAGTATTTAATTTACAAAGTATTGAAGGAAAAGCGGCTTGTGAATTTCCGATTCTTTACTATATCACTGCTATCCTTTATTCGATTTTCGGTGAACACGAATTCATATTGCGATTGCTGACAGTTCTGGTCTCTTCAATTGGTTTCTTCTACCTTTTTAAACTTCTCTACCTCCTGCTTCAGGATTTGGTATTTGCCCTTGCTTTTAGCTTTTTATTCATTTCATCAACGGTATTACTCCATTACACCATTAATTTTCTGCCCGATGCAAGTGCATTTGGGTTCACTATGATAGGTTGGTTTCTCTATTTTAAATATATAAATTCCAAGCCTGTAAAGAAATATTTATTCTTTGGCTTTTTATTTTTCACTTTAGCTTCATTAATCAAAGTCACTTACTTTATCAATCCTTTTACAGCCATTATTTCCATCACTGTGTTTTATCTAACGAATAAAGCTGGTAACAATGAAAAAATCCGGGTGAACAAAAGTTCAATTTTTCTTTTTCTTACCTCATTTTCAATTATTCTTGGCTGGAATATATATACGATTTATTATAACAAGATTAATCACGATACATATTTTTTAAATCAGGCTGCCCCAATCTGGAATTTAAGCAATGATCAAATCTTAAAAGTCTGGGATTATATTATAAATTACTGGTATTCAAAATATTATTATCAGACTACCTTTCATTTTTATTTTCTGGTCATCATTGCAGGCATCCTTTTTGTAAAACAATCAAATAGATTTTTATTACTTACTTCATCTGTTTTATTTATTGGTACACTTTCTTACTTTTTGTTGTTTTTTGCTCAGTTTAAAGACCACGATTATTACTTTATCGCCATGATTCCGGCAATAATCTTTCTGGTAATCAACGCGTTTATCGCTCTGAGAAATAAATATACCCGATTGATTAACAATTATATAACTAAATTTTTGGTCGTCACTATCTGCGTTCTGAGTTTGAATTATGCCAGAGAGAAAATTAACCAGCGTTATATGAACTCAAATGACATTTTTTCTTCAATCGGATTTAAACTAACAGACACAAGGGATTATCTAGATTCATTGGAAGTTTCGCAACAGGCAAAATTTATTATTCTAACCGATCAAACACCGAATGGAGGATTGTATTTCATCAATCGACAAGGTTGGAATGTGAAAGACACGTCAGAAGCAAGTTTAGAAGCTATTTCCCGCTATATAAACCAAGGAGCAGATTATCTTTTACTAACAGATAATCAATTTATTAATAAACGATTTAAAGGAAAATTGAAAGGTCAAAAAGATGGAATCCGTATTTACGATCTCAAAAACTATCAAAACGATTGAAACGAATCTTGATTAAAACTCATCCTCATTTGCCTTGTTTCTGGCTTTGTCACTGCCTCTGTTCAATTTATCATATCGTTCACAATCAAAATCAAGAGAGATATCTGAATCAGGCTTTTCAAATTCTCCCTGACTGATATTCAATGAGCGGTCAGCATAAACTTTCTGCATATAGAGTGCAAAAATAGGCAATGCCATATTGGCGCCCTGTCCCAAAGTAATGGTTCTGAAATGCACACTCCTGTCTTCGGCCCCAACCCAGACTCCTGTAACCAAATCAGGTGTGATTCCCATAAACCAGCCATCACTCTGGTTTTGTGTGGTTCCTGTTTTACCAGCGATCGCATTCGAAAGTCCATATTTGAACTGTAACCGCCTTGCTGTACCTTCTTCCACAACGCCTTTCATCAATTCAATCATTTTGTAAGCCGTAATTTCATCCAGCGCCTCATTTTTTTCAGGAACAAACCGTTCAATGATATTTCCATGTTTGTCTTCGATTTTAGTCACAAAAATCGGTTTGATATAAACACCCTTATTTGCGAAGGTATTCATAGCTCCAACCATCTCATATAAAGTCAGGTCTGGTGTACCAAGCGCGATGGCAGGAACAGGATCAATGGGTGAGGTAACGCCCATTTTACGCGCCATCTGAATTACCGATTCGGGCGAGAATCTTTTGATCAGGTAAGCCGAAATCCAGTTATTTGAGTTTGCCAATGCCCATTTCAGCGTAACTTCTTCACCTAAACGTTCATCTGAAGAATTTTTTGGCTCCCAGTAAGTACCATCGAATAATTGTACACTATAGCTGATATTCGGTACTTTGTAACAAGGAGTATATTCGCCTTCCTGCATCGCTAAAGTGTATAAAAAAGGTTTGAATGTTGAACCTACCTGCCTTCTTGATTGTGTTACATGGTCATACTGAAAAAACCTGTAATCATTACCACCTACATAAGCCCTTACAAATCCAGTTTTTGATTCGACTGACATCATACTCGCCATGAGGAAGAATTTGTAGTAACGAATTGAGTCCATTGGTGTCATGATGGTATCAAGAGTGCCTTTCCACGAGAAAACACGCATACGGATAGGCATCCTGAAAGTCTGGGCAATTTCATCATTGGTGGCTCCGGCTTTTTTCATGAATCGATAACGATCGGAGCGTTTCATGGCCTGTGTCATTATCTTATCCACTTCCACAGCGATGTCCTGATCAGGAAAAACAAATGGAGCATAAGAATGGTGTTTCCAGTGGGAATAAAAACTAGGCTGTAATTCTCCGCCCAAATGCTCACGGATTGCTTCTTCAGCATATTGCTGCATTTTCGCGTTGATGGTTGTGAAGATTTTTAATCCATCCTTGTAAATATCGTAGGGTTTGCCATCTGCCTTAAAATGAGTTGCCGCCCATTTATGTAATTCACCTCGCAAAAACTCACGGAAATAGGTTGCCTGGCCACTATTGTGATCCATGATACCATAATTCGACATATCAATCGGGCGTTGAATTACTGATTCATATACATCCTGTTTAATAAATCCATAAGTCAACATTTGCCGCAGTACGAGATTCCTTCTTTTCAATGCCCTCTCAGGGTTTCTCACCGGACTATACCAGGTTGGCGCATTCACCACACCGGCCATCAGTGCAGCTTCTTCAAGTAACAGCGAATCGGGTGATTTGTTAAAAAAAGTGAGTGCCGCCGATTTTATACCAAAAGAATGACTTCCGAAAGGAACTGTATTCAGGTACATGGCAATGATTTCCTGTTTCGAATAATTGTGCTCGAGTTTTATTGCCGTCACCCATTCCTGAAATTTACGCACAATCAATTGTGCTGTAGAGAGATTCTGACCACGGGGGAAGAGGTTTTTAGCCAATTGCTGTGTTAATGTACTACCACCACCCTTATTATTTCCGGTGACCACACCCCAGGCAACACGAAACAAAGCCTTGAGATCGATACCTGAATGCTCAGTAAAACGAATGTCTTCGATTGCAAGCAGGGCATTCACCAGGTCAGGCGCAAGGTCACTGTAATGACTGTTTGATCTGTTCTCGACATAATAAGCCCCAAGTAGTTCTTTATCAGCTGAATATACTTCAGATGCCAGGTTTGTCTGCGGGTTTTCAAGGTCGCTGAATGAGGGCATTTCGCCAAACCATTCATTGGCTATTCCATAGAAAAACACACCCAAACCACCCAGAAACAGCACAAAAAGCAACCAAAGCCAAATGACATACTTCAAAATACCTGTATTTTTTTTCGATGATGTTCTCATAATCAGTGTGATGTAACCAGCTAAAATGCCCTTTCAATTCTGATTCCGATATCAGAAATATCTTTCAGTTCCTTGACACGCATTCCCTGCTCAAGTTCAAAAATATATTTACCTTTCAAAGGAAAACGCAATGCGGAGTTTAATAGTATCTGGTTATCCTTTAATTCTCCAAATCCCTTGCCAAGCCATTTTCCTTCAGGTGTTGCAAGCAAACACTCTAAAGTGTCGCGGGTTATATTTCCGTTTGGAAACCGTGTATTCAAAAAGACATATAAATTGCTGTAACGATATGCTTCTGTATGCCTGATGTTGACATAGAATTTGTAAATTTTGGCTGTATCTGTTACATTCACTTCAAACAGAACATTCTCATCCGCTTTCCAAACAGAATCCCTGATCGCCATATTATTGTCAAACAGAGGCGCTTTCCCACATGAAACTGCTGAGAACGACAACACTACAAGACCAATCCAAATAAGTAAGTGATTGAATTTAAACATTTTCATTTGTTAACTTCCTGATTTGCACTTAATCGAATCGGTTTAATTCGCCTTCCATATTGTTATTTCCGCTGTATTCGATTTGCTGTTCTTTCATAAATGCAAAATCTTCAAGTTTCTCGGGAATAATTCCTTTTGCGTTTCCTTCAGAAATCTCTTTCACCTTCTCGATTGGAATTGCCATCAAATTTGATCGCTCGTTGGTATATGCATACCACATCAGACCTTTGAAAACATCGCTTTTCTGGAATACTGCTTCGCCCTTTTTTGTTTTAAGCACAGTCCTTTCATCCGGAAAATGCTGAAAAGCATCTGCATAAGCATGGTATTCATAGTTCAGACAACACTTTAGTTTTCCACATTGTCCGGCAAGTTTTTGCGGATTAGGTGACAATTGCTGAACGCGTGTTACACCAGTAGTTACTGATTGAAACTCGGCCATCCATGAAGCACAACACAACTCACGTCCACAGGAACCAATCCCCCCGAGTTTAGCAGCTTCCTGACGCATTCCGATCTGACGCATCTCAACGCGAATGTGAAAACCCTCAGCGAGTCGTTTGATTAACTCACGAAAATCGACACGGTCTTCAGCTGTGTAATAAAAAATTGCCTTTGTTTTATCTCCCTGAAATTCAACATCATTCAGTTTCATATCCAGTTTCAGGTCGTAAGAAATTTCCCTGGTTTTGTAAAGTGTGCTGTCTTCAAGTTCAACTGCGCTCATCCATTTTTCCACATCAGCCACACGGGCCTGACGATATACTTTTTTCAATTCTTCAGGTTTCAGATTTACTTTTTTACGTTTCATCTGAACGGCAACAATATCACCAACCAGCGTTATAATGCCGATATCGTGTCCTGATGCCGCCTCAACAGCAACAAAATCGCCTTCGTTGAGTGTTGTTTCACCTGTGAAACTGTAAAAATCTTTCCGATCATTTTTGAAGCGAACTTCCACGATCTGAAGCTCTTCTTTCGGTTTTGGACTATTATAACCCTTGAGCCAGTTATTTTCATCGAGCTTGCAACAGCGATGTTCAAAAACCTTATCGTTCGAATCGTATGTATTGGGTGCGCGACTGCAGCCTCGTGCCTGAAAAGAGGCTAAACTTTTTTCTGCTTTGTCGTCGGTCATTATTTCTGATTTTAATGAGCAAAGATAAAACAAAATAGCCAAATCGGATTGCTTTGTTCAAATTGCGTAAATCTCAATCAATATGCAATTTAAAATCTCAAAAATTAGATTCTCCATTTGGAATAGATCTGATTTACAAAAAGAAACTGATGATTCTATTGCAGAAATCAACCTTTTATCTTCAGTAATTTTACCATTTTCAAACTGGTATCCATGAACAGTATCGAAGGATTTGCATTTCGTTCGATATGTAAAATACTGTCTTCCATCAGTTTTACCATTTGAAGCACATTTCCGCTATTTACAAAGGCAGCAAATTTGGCATGGAAATCATATTCATCGCCCGGCAAGCGCACCAGTTGACTTATCTGATTGTTGAACAAAATTCCATTGCGAAATAACTGCAATCCATATTGTAAAAAAGCTTTTTGCTTCTCACGGCCAATGGTAGCGATATTGGCTGAAAAATCGGACAGTTCGATCATGGCAACCTTAAAACAAAGCCGCATCCATTGCTGAAAAGTCTGATAATAGTATTTTTCTTCCTCCTTATTTTCATAAAAAGAAAGTGCGTCAATCCAGTTGCCCTGCGCTATCAGCATGGTATCACGGACGTCAGCCTCGCGGCATTGAAACTTCTCAGTCAGCGCCTGAAGCATATCTTTATCTGTAATTTTCGGAATCTTCACCAGATAGGCCCTCGACCGAACGGTTGGCAATATCTGTTCCTGTTCCTCAGCTATCAGTATGAAAATAGTCTTATCAGGTGGTTCCTCAAGCAATTTCAATAGTTTATTGGCAGCTGTCGGATTTATTTTTTCGACCATCCAGATGATGGTTATTTTATATTCTGCTTCGAAAGCCTTAAATTGCAGCTTACGGATGATTTCATTGGCATCACGCGCGTAAATAGTTCCTTGCTTATTTTCAACTCCAAGATAATCATACCATTGATTTGCAGTTAAATAGGCATTTTTTTCGAGTACAAAACGCCGCCATTCTTCGAGAAACAAAATCGATTCAGGATCTTTTTTTACTTTTTTATTTGAAGTCGTAGGAAAAATAAAATGCAGATCCGGGTGAGAAAGCTTCGAAAACTTTACACAGGAAGGACAGATACCACAGCTATCAGATTCCTGTCGGTTTTTACAATTAATATATTGTGCGTACGCCAGGGCAAGGGCAAGTTTTCCACTTCCCTCAGGCCCCAGAAACAGCTGGGCGTGACTTACCCTGTTTGAGAGAACCGTTTGAATTAATCTGTGCTTAACTGCCTGCTGGCCAATAATATTTGAGAATTGCATGTACAGATGGGATTTTTCTTTCGCGGTTCAAATGTAGGGATTTTTAGAGGAAATGATCCGGATTCAAAATGTAAAACTGTTTTCTGTTAATTTGATAACTTAAAGTATTGGTGCTTTGGTTCACGTTTAAAGCAGCCCGTCATCTGTTTTGTGCGCTGAACTTACCGACAATTATAGCAATAATAACAGCTACATAAAACTGTCCACTTACTGCAATAACCACTGAAAGCATTTTCGTCAATGGCAAGACCGGAACAACATCACCATAACCTACCGTAGTAAGAGTAATGAAAGTAAAATACACATAATCATTAACTTGCAGCGAATCAGTACCAGCACTTTTATATGCTCCGGGTAGTATCTGAGCGATAAAAACCACAATCGTAAGATATACAATTCCCAATAAAAAATACCCGTTTATCACCTCCAGAATCGATTTAAGATTCACTTCCTTCTGGTTGGCGATCTGGAGGATAAATTTATATACAATGACAATTAAAAACACATTGCTGGTAATACGCGTTAAAAAAAAGAGCAAATCCCAATTCAGAATCTGTGAGGCAAGCTCTGTAAAAATGGTTGCCGCAGCCAGAAACAAATACTTTCTACGACCGACTTCTACCGTTAGCGCTGAAGAATAAAAAATCAATGAGAGTGTTGCCAGATATGCAAAATAAGCGAATCGTTCTGGTAATAGCGGAATAATAAATATATAGGAAACCGACAGCAAAAGCAAAGCACCTTGTCCAAATGGTTTTTGAATACGATTCCTAACTTTACCAGTCATTTTGGCCCTTTGTTTTTGTCAAGAAACAAATATACAAGTTATAAGTGACGGATTGTTTAATAAATCAATATCTCACCAGAATTTTTTCACGCAAAATGCGTAACGCATTTTGCGTGACGCATTTTAAATAAAAGGCTCTTGTCGTAAACAAGGGCCTTTAGATTAAAACTCTTTGTGAGAGATGAGTTTGGCACTCAAAAACTCCCTGTTCATCCGGGCGATATTCGAAACTGATATCTCTTTCGGACATTCAGCCTCACAGGCATAAGTATTGGTGCAATTACCAAAACCAAGTTCATCCATTTTTGCAACCATCCGCTGTACCCTTTCCTGTGCTTCGATCCGACCTTGTGGCAACAAGGCAAACTGTGAAACTTTGGCAGAAACAAACAACATCGCACTCGCGTTTTTGCATGCGGCAACGCAGGCTCCACAACCAATACAGGCTGCTGCATCCATTGCCAGTTCTGCATTTCTACGTGGAATTGGTATCGAATTAGCGTCAGGGATGCCACCAGTACGCACCGAAACAAATCCTCCGGCCTGTATAATTTCATCGAAGGAAGAACGGTCAACCATCAGGTCTTTGATCACCGGAAATGGTTTTGCACGCCATGGCTCAATAATGATGGTTTCACCATGTTTGAAATTACGCATATGCATCTGGCAGGTTGTGATACCGCGGTCTGGTCCATGAGGACGACCGTTGATGTACAAGCTGCAGGCTCCGCAAATACCTTCACGGCAATCATGGTCAAATGCAACAGGTTCTTCACCTTTTGCAACCAGACTTTCGTTAAGAATATCGAGCATTTCGAGGAATGAGGCTTCTGCGGAAATATTTTGAACCTGATAATTGACAAATTGCCCCTTCACTTTTGATGAGGCTTGTCGCCATATTTTCAATGTAAGATCCATTTTCTTCTGATTTTATGTCGTTTACGGTTCTGTGCTTATTTGTAATTGCGTTGTTTCACTTCGATAAACTCAAATACAAGTGGTTCTTTGTGCATTTCAGGTTCCACATTGTCGCCTTTATATTCCCAGGCCGAAACGAATGTAAAATCTTTGTCATCACGTAATGCCTCACCTTCCGGTGTCTGGTATTCTTCACGGAAATGTCCGCCACAAGATTCCTGACGTGACAGAGCATCTCTGGCCATCAATTCGCCCAACTCAATAAAGTCGGCAACACGCAGCGCTTTCTCAAGCTCAGGATTCACCTGATCGTTGGTTCCGGTAACTTTTACATTTTTCCAGAAATCAACTTTTAATTCCTGAATCAACTTTATCGCATTGGTCAAACCTTCTTTATTTCGTCCCATCCCAACATTGTCCCACATAATCAAGCCCAATTTACGGTGATACGAATCAACCGTATTTTTACCATTGATCGTTAGCAACTTCTGAATTAGGTCTTTGGTTTCCTTTTCGGCCTGCACAAATTCGGGAAGATCGGTTTTAATTGTTGGAATCTGAATCTGATTTGCCAGATAATTCTGAATGGTATATGGAAGCACGAAATAACCATCTGACAATCCCTGCATCAGGGCAGAAGCACCCAAACGGTTGGCACCATGATCAGAAAAATTAGCCTCACCGGCAGCAAACAAACCCGGAATAGTTGTCTGTAATTCATAATCAACCCAGATTCCACCCATC
Organism: uncultured Bacteroidota bacterium; assembly: GCA_903957365.1. Taxonomy (GTDB): domain Bacteria; phylum Bacteroidota; class Bacteroidia; order Bacteroidales; family F082; genus CAJBPB01. Next base: position 43,978 of record CAJBPB010000214.1, on the reverse strand, counting down.
GTATAATGCACTGCAGGATAAATCATCATTGGGTTTTCGTATGGATTTTCATCCACAATCTTTTCATACATCTGGAAAAGATTACCGTAACGTGACTCAATTACGTTTTTACCCAATCGTTTAATGGAATCAGCGAAATCAAGATATACAGCCAAACCAGTTGTTCCGACACCAAAACCAGCATCACAACGTTCTTTGGCAGCACGGGAGGCTACGTCGCGTGGTACAAGATTTCCAAACGCGGGATACCTGCGTTCAAGGTAATAATCGCGGTCTTCCTCTTTTAAATTTCCTGCTTTAAGTGTGCCTTTGCGTATTTTTTCAGCATCTTCCAGTTTCTTTGGAACCCAGATACGTCCGTCATTGCGCAAACTTTCACTCATCAGCGTAAGTTTCGACTGGTATTCACCGTGAACTGGAATACAGGTTGGATGAATCTGTGTGAAACAAGGATTACCAAAGAATGCTCCTTTTTTATAAGCTTTCCAGATGGCGCTTCCATTAGACGACATGGCGTTTGTAGAGAGGAAAAATACATTTCCGTATCCGCCGGTTGCCAAAACAACCGCATGGGCTGAATGGCGTTCAATTTCACCGGTAATCAGGTTTCTTACGATGATACCACGTGCCAGACCGTCCACGATCACAACATCCATCAGGTCACGACGGGTATACATTTTTACTGTTTTCTTTCCGATTTCTTTGCTCAGCGCACTATATGCACCTAATAACAATTGCTGACCTGTCTGACCACGGGCATAAAATGTACGTGAAACCTGAGCGCCACCAAAAGAACGGTTGTCAAGCAATCCGCCATAATCCCGTGCAAAAGGAACACCTTGTGCCACACATTGGTCAATGATGCTGTTACTTACCTCAGCCAACCGGAATACATTGGCTTCACGGGCACGGTAGTCGCCACCTTTGATTGTATCATAAAACAAACGAAAAACACTGTCGCCATCGTTTGGATAATTTTTTGCAGCATTGATACCACCTTGTGCCGCAATACTATGCGCACGGCGAGGGCTATCATGAATGCCAAATACTTTTACATTGAAACCTAATTCACCAAAACTTGCAGCAGCGGCAGCACCGGCCAAACCGGTTCCGACAACAATGATATCAAGACGACGCTTGTTGGATGGATTTACTAAATTCTGATGGGCTTTGTAATTCGTCCATTTTTGATCAAGCTGGCCATTTGGTATTTTTGGATTTAACTTTGTCATAGCTGTAATGTCTTAGGAAAAATAAATAACCAGTGGGATTGCAATAAAACCAAGCGTAATCAAAATCGAAAGCAGTGTTCCGATACGTTTGATAACAGGAGTGTACCGCCAATGATTGATCCCCAGCGATTGAAAAGCAGATTGAATGCCATGTTCGAGATGAAAACCAAGTAATAATAGCGCTACAACATAAAAGGCAACATACCACCCGATTTTAAAGGTTTCAACGACAACAGCTCCCAAATTTTCATAGGTGCCTGATTTGTAAGTTACTTCATCAACATGACCGAATTTTGCCACGATGAAAAAGTTTGCAAAGTGAATGATCAGAAAAATGAACACCACTACTCCGGTATGAATCATAAACTTCGAGAAAAAAGAAAGTTCTGAATAGCCTTTTTTCATATACCTGACCGGACGGGCTGACCAGTTTTGAAGCTGAACAATAATCCCATAAATGATGTGAATGATAAACCCGATGAACAATACCCATTGAAAAGTCTGAATCAGCGGATTTGTCGCCATAAAATGCGCCGCAGTATTAAAACTTTCGTAGGTGTTATCGAAAAGGATCAGTAGATTAATTCCAAGATGCACCAACAGAAAACTGATTAAAAACAAACCAGCCAGCGACATGATGATCTTTTTGGTGATGGATGAATAAGTCAAAGATTTGCCCATATTACTTTGTTTTAGTGGAAGAACAACTGAAGTATTACTTTTACTAATCGTAAAAAATTACATTTGCAGTGTTAAGCACACAAATGTAAAAAACATTTTTCACAGTTTGACATTACATTACTCTAATACCGGTTATTTAGAAAGAATCAAAAGATGAGAAATTTACCCATTAGCAACAAACTGTTTACCGAAAACAGACAACATTTTACTCAGTTGATGGCTGACAACAGTATGGCAATTTTTACCACAGCTGAAAAAATGCCACGAAACGGAGATCAGTTTTTTCCTTTCAGACAGCAATCCGATTTTTTTTACCTGACCGGGATTCAGGAAGAAAAAGCACGCCTGATCCTCTTCCCGTCTTGTCCAAACCCGGCCTTTCGTGAGGTGTTGTTTATTGAACCATTTGATGAACAAAAAGCAATCTGGGAAGGCCAACAGTTGGATAATAATGAAGCAGGAAAACTTTCAGGCATCAAACAAATTATGCCGGCAAGTCAGTTTGAAACGGTGTTGCAGGAAACCATGAATTATACTTCTGGCGTTTATCTTAACAACAATGAATACATAAAGTATTTTTCTGATATATCTGACAATCAATTACAACTGATTTATTCTCTCAAACAGAAATACCCGCTAAATACCTTTCACCGGGCTGCGCCTTTGCTTGAACAATTGCGTACCATCAAATCGAACCAGGAGATTGAATTAATACAAACAGCCTGTAATATTACCGGAAAAGCATTTGAAAGATTACTAAGATTTCCGCTCACTGGAAAATATGAATTTGAAATTCAGGCTGAAATCGAGCATGAATTCACCCTGAACCGTGCCAGCGGGCATGGATATTATCCTATCATTGCAGGAGGAAAAAATGCTTGTATCCTGCATTATTCTGCAAATGATCAGCAAATTCAGGACGGAGATCTTTTGTTGCTTGATTTTGGTGCTGAATATGCTAATTATTCAGCTGATTTAAGTCGTACAATCCCTGCTAACGGGAAGTTTACTGCGCGGCAAAAGCAATGTTACAATGCGGTTTTGCGCGTTTTCAAAAAAGCAAAACAGCTTTATAAGCCCGGCATTACGATTGATCAGATTAACAAAGAGGTATGGAAATTTATGGAATTGGAAATGATTGATCTTGGTTTATTTACAACTGAAGATGTTGCAAATCAATCTCCTGATAAACCGCTTTACCGTCAGTTTTTAATGCATGGCATTGCCCACCATATTGGTTTGGATGTTCACGATGTTGGTTCAAAATTTGAACCAATCAAAGCCGGAATGATTCTGACCTGCGAACCGGGAATTTACATAAGAAATGAAAAAATCGGTATCCGTATCGAAAATGATATTCTGATTACAGAAGGTGAACCCATTGATCTTATGGCACATATTCCTATTGAAGTAGATGATATTGAGCGTTTTATGGAATTATCTGAAGTTTTGAGATGACAAACGACCGGTGGGTGATCAGAATAAACATTTCTGATTTTTAAACCCATCGAGTGTAAGTGATCACAAAAACCTATTACAAAATTTAATTACTGTAAACTTTTCAGATTTTCATAAGAAAATCGTAAAATTGCATAATCGGGAAAATCATTATCCAGAAATGAAAATAGTTATAAATATTTAAATATCAAAATATTATGTTTGCAAAAGAAGTTTATTCGGATCGTCGTAACCGATTAAAAAAAGAAATAAAAAGTGGTATAGCCCTGTTTCTTGCCAATCAGGAAGCTGCCATGAATTATGCCGCTAACACTTATCATTATCGGCAGGACAGTCATTTTTCATATTTCTTCGGCCTTCCTCATCCTGGATTTGCCGGACTGATCGATTTTGAAAGCGGCGAAGAATTTCTTTTTGGTAATGATCTCGAGATTGATGATATTATCTGGATGGGACCCCAGCCTTCCGTTGCCGAACAGGCTGCACAAGTTGGAATCCAGAAAACAATGGCTTATGATAAGCTGATTGAATCGCTCCAGAAAGCTGGTACTACCGGCAGGGATATTCATTTTTTACCGCCTTATCGTGGCGAAATGATGATTGAACTCGGACAATTGCTCGGATATAAACCATCGGAAGTGAAAGCCAATGCCAGTCTGACTTTGATTAAAGCTGTCGTTAAACTCAAAGAAATTAAAGATGCGCTTGAGATTTCTGAGATTGAAAAAGCTGTTGATATTGCATGGCTGATGCATACAACAGCCATGAAAATGGCCAAACCGGGCATCACCGAGCAACAGATTGCAGGTACCATCGAAGGCATCGCACTTTCGCACGGAGGATCAGTTTCGTTTCCAGTCATATTAAGCATGGACGGACAAATTCTGCATAACCACAGTCATCACAATATCTTAGAATTGGGACGCATGTTGGTTGTGGATGCCGGCGCCGAATTATCTTCTCTTTATGACAGCGACATTACGCGTACACTGCCTGTTGGCGGTAAATTCAACGCACGCCAGAAGGAAATCTATGAGATCGTTTTAAAAGCAAATATGGACAGTATTGCTGCAACCAGACCAGGCGCCGAGTACCGTGAGATGCATTTTATTGCTGCCACACGTATTACTGAAGGCTTGAAAGCTGCCGGATTAATGAAAGGAAATGTTGAAGATGCAGTTGCAGCCGGAGCACATACCCTGTTTTTCCCTCATGGTTTGGGTCATATGCTTGGAATGGATGTGCATGATATGGAAGGACTTGGCGAAAATAATGTAGGTTATGACGAACACACCACACGTGCCAGCCAGTTTGGAACAGCTTACTTGCGTTTAGGCAAGAAACTAAGACCAGGCTATGTACTTACCAACGAACCGGGAATCTATTTTATCCCGGCTTTGATTGATAAATTTCGTGCTGAAGGTCAGTTTATGGATTTCATTAACTATGATAAAGCAGAAAAATATAAGGATTTTGGAGGTATCAGGATAGAGGATGATATACTGGTAACTGAAACAGGTCAGCGTGTTTTGGGAAAACCAATTCCAAAATCGGTGGCAGATGTTGAAGAAACAGCTTGCAACTAGTCTGGGCTAAATCGTTTTGTTCAAAAAAATCCAGCCCTTGATTCTGTGTATTGTGATGGGGAGATCATTGCATTTTATGCTCTTTTCAATCCCAAAAATATCTCACTGCGGATAACTTTTATTTCGATTAATTCTACAAAATCAGATTAATATGAAATCAGTTCCATTTACGACCGGTAAAATCGCTTATACAATTGAAGGTAAAGGCGATTGCCTTGTGTTTCTGCATGGTTTTCCTATGGATCAGCGTGTCTGGAAACATTTTAAGCACTATTTCACTAAGCTTTTCAAAGTAATCAGTATCGATTTACCTGGATTTGGTCAATCAGATCATCTTGCTGAATCACATCCGATGTCAATGATGGCTGAGGTTGTGAATACTGTTCTTTCAAAAGAAAAAATTGAAACCTGCATTCTCACTGGTCATTCAATGGGTGGCTATGTTGCACTGGAATTCGCAAACCAGTTTCCTGAAAAACTGAAAGGGTTAATATTATTTCATTCGCAGGCTGCTGCAGACGATGAGACAGGAAAAATCAACCGGAATAAAGCCATTCAGAGTGTGATGGAAAACAAAACTGATTTTCTGAATCCATTTGTTGATGGGTTATTTGATGAGGTCTTTTTTCTTTTTAATCCTGAAAAAGTTCAGTTCATTAAAGATATTTGTCAATGTCAGACTGAACAGGCCATAACGGCTGCATTGTCAGGAATGCGTGATAGGAATGATCATATCGATCTATTAAAAAGAATAGAGATACCTGTATTGTTCATTCTTGGAAAGAATGACAGCCGGATGCCTTTTACCAAAATAATGACACAGGCTGCCTTGCCTTCACAATCCGAATTATTGATTCTTGACCATGTTGCACATTTCGGTTTTCTGGAAAATCCGGATGCTACAGGAATGACAATCAGAATGTTTTCAGAGAAATGTTTCAGTCTTTCGAAATAATGATTTCATTGTGAAAACTCAAAAGGAATCAGAAATCAAATATGATATTATAGTTACTCAACCAATCTTTCCAACGTGATTTTAACCATTTTGGTAATATCATTATGGTAATCTCCGGCAAACTTTTCGGTTACTCTGTTAGCAATAATTGCGCAAATTGTGAGTGCTTCATGCCCTAACATACGACTCAAACCATACAATGCTGATGATTCCATTTCGAAATTACTGATGCGATGCCCATCAAAAGAAAATGATTCAATTTTTCTGTTCATTTCCTTATCAGCCAATCCCAAACGAAGCGCCCGGCCTTGCGGACCATAAAATCCTGGCGAAGTTGCAGTTACACCATGGTAAAAACCGTCTCCAAGTTTTTTCAACAATTTTGCAGATGCTTTCACTGCGTAAGGTCCGGGAAGCAGCTGTGACCAGTCCATGTGTTTTACAAATGCATCTGTCAGATCTTTTTCAATTACTTCAGCTGAATTGGCATAAAAATGCAGCAGACCATCCAGACCCATTGCATATTCAGAAACAACAAAACTATTTCCAACCGGAATATCAGCTTGCAAGGCGCCCGAAGTTCCGAGACGAATGAGATTTAAACTTTTATGGACAGGATGAATCTCACGTGTTTTAAGATTTATATTGGCCAGAGCATCCAGTTCATTGACCACGATATCAATATTATCAGTTCCCATTCCGGTTGAAAGCACTGTTAATCTTTTGCCTTTGTAAGATCCTGTATGTGTAATTATTTCCCGGTTAGCAACACGAACCTCAATTGTATCGAAATATTTTGAGATGGTTTGAACCCTGTTCGGATCACCAACAAGAATAATATTATCAGCAATCTGTTCAGGAAAAAGGCGTAAATGATAGATACTGCCATCTGTATGAAGTACTAACTGAGAATCAGGAATATGACCCATAACTGTAGAAATTAATGCGTTGGAAAAAATATCTGTCAAAGGTACAAACAAACAGTATTCCAAGACCAAAGCATCATCTGATCGGGGTTTTTAGAAAAAATCAGCTTACTTTTATCTTTTTTTAGAAAATACCAATATAAAAAATCAAATTCTAAGGCAAATATGACCGGCAAACGAAATGGAATCTGTGAAATTATCACTATTGGCGACGAATTGCTGATTGGTCAGGTGATAAATACAAATGCCTCATGGATGGGCGAACAACTGAGTTTGAGTGGACTTCAATTGAAACGGGTAACAAGTATCGGTGACAACAACCAACAAATTCTCGACGCTTTGCATGACGCAGTGACAAGAGCTGAATTTGTCTTTATTACCGGTGGTTTAGGACCAACAGCGGATGATATTACCAAACCAGCATTGTGTGAGTTCTTTGGAACACAACTCGTTTACAATGAAGAGGCATTTCAGCAGGTAAAAGCACTTTTTCAGCGAAGAGGAATGGAAGTATCAGACAGAAACAAAGCACAGGCTATGCTACCGGAAAACTGTCATCCTGTCCAAAATGAAAACGGTACTGCTCCCGGTATGTGGTTCGAAAAGGACAGTGCTGTGATTGTATCGATGCCTGGCGTGCCTTTCGAGATGAAAGCCATGTTCGAAAATCAGGTTATTCCCAAAGTAATGGCAATGGTTAATAAAGGCCATATTCTACACAAAACCATCATGACAAATGGTATTGGAGAGTCTAGTCTGGCCGATATAATCAAAGACTGGGAACAGGCTTTACCCATTAATTTTAAACTTGCATATCTTCCTCAGCCAGGAATGGTACGATTACGACTTTCCGGTTCTGGCATTGACAGAAACGAACTTGAACAAACCATGAACACCCTTGTCACAAAGCTAATCCCTTTAATTTCGGATTATGTTTTTGGTTATGACAATGATACACTGGAGGAAATAGTTGGTGATTTACTAAAAAAATCCAACAAAACAATTGGAACAGCTGAAAGCTGCACTGGTGGTTATCTTGCACATTTGATTACGAGTATTTCAGGAAGCTCGGCTTATTTCAGAGGTTCAGTAATCGCTTATGCGAATGAAATTAAAACAAGTGCATTAAGAGTAAACGAATCTGATATTGCAAAATATGGCGCGGTAAGCAAAGAAGTTGTTGAAGCGATGGCCATTGGTTTACAAAAGAAATTCAATGTCAATTACGCGCTGGCTACTTCTGGTGTTGCTGGTCCGGATGGCGGAACACCTGAAAAACCTGTGGGGACGATATGGATTGCTCTGGCAACTGACAAGGGCGTTCAATCTGAAAAATTCCAGTTTGGTGAGCACCGTGGACGTAACATCAGGCGATCAGCCCTTAGTGCGCTTAACATGTTAAGGATTGAATTGTTGAAGGTTATGTAAAATTTGTAGAATTAATGAGTTCCGGATTATTTACAAAAACGGCCAACATTCAGTCGAAAAAATCAAAAAAGGCCTGTCAATCTAAAACTGACAGGCCTTTTTATATTGATTATAATTCTGTTAAATTGAAGCGCTTTGCGTTATAATATTCCGATCAATTTTTTTAAACATTCCCTGCAATACTGTTCCCGGACCAACTTCAATTACTGATTTCACACCGCTTGCGATCATATTATGCATAATATGAGTCCAGCGAACTGGTGAAGTTAACTGGGCAATCAGGTTTTTCTTAATGATTTCAGGATCAGTAACTGACTGACCTGTAACATTTTGATAGATCGGACAAATTCCCTTTAAAAATTTCGTCGTTGCTATGGCTTCAGCCAATTCTAAACGGGCAGGCTCCATCAAAGGAGAATGGAAAGCACCACCCACTTTCAATGGTAATGCACGTTTTGCCCCTGCTGCAAGCATTTTCTCACAAGCCAGAGCCACACCTTCAACCGAACCGGAAATAACAATCTGGTCGAGGCCATTATAATTGGCGGGGACTACAATTTCGTTCTTGATAGAAGCACAAACTGATTCGACTACTGTATCTGGTAAACCTAAAATTGCTGCCATGGTGCTGGGTTGCACTTCGCAGGCTTTTTGCATGGCCATCGCACGTTTCGAAACAAGTCGTAAACCATCTTCAAAGGTCATGCTTCTGTTGGCAACCAAAGCTGAAAACTCCCCAAGTGAATGACCTGCCACCAGATCCGGATTGAAATCATCGCCCATGGCAATCGCCAGACAAACCGAATGCAAAAAAACAGCAGGTTGGGTCACGTTTGTTTGTTTCAGATCTTCTTCTGTTCCTTCAAACATCAGATCTGTAATTTTGAATTTAAGTAAGGTGTTTGCTTTCAGAAAATATTCTTTGGCTTTGGGTGATTTATCATATAAATCTTTACCCATTCCAACAAACTGTGAACCCTGACCGGGAAAAACATAAGCTTTCATAAAATTTGGCTTTGCGATTTGTTAGCTATCTTTCAGGCGATTATCAACATAAAACTATTTGCGATCGCCGAAAAAGCGAAGCAAAAATAAGAATAAATTGATGAAATCAAGGTACAATGTTAGGGCACCCATAATTGTCACCTTTCGCATTGTATCGCCATGCTCAATAGCCGCAGCACCGATTCGCTTGAGTTTTTGCACATCATATGCAGTCAATCCTGTGAAAACCAATACTCCCACGAAACTGATAATATAATCGAGTGTACTGCTTTTCATAAAGAAATTGACCAATGATGCCACAACAATTCCAATGACACCCATGATCATAATTGAACCGAAACGGCTCAGATCAGTTTTTGTAGTAAAGCCTAAAACTGCCATCAAACCAAACATTGCTGATGTGATCATGAATGTTTTAGCGATAGAAGAACCTGTGTATGCAAGAAAAATAAAGCTCAGACTGAGTCCCATCAACACTGAATATCCAATAAAGACAAGTGTCATGGTATTGGCGCTCATCCGGGCAAAACCGGCTGACATCCATAAAACCAGACCTAAAGGTGATAACATCACAATCCAGCCAAGGATTGACATACCACCTGTTTCGGAGATCATAAGCTGAAGAAAAGATTCACTTCCAGCTGCTGTGTAAGCTATTAACGCGGTCAAGGCCATAGCAACAAACATCCAGGTGAAGACATTTGTCATGAAAGTGCGAACCATTGACTGTGATTGAAAATCAGTCGTTTGTGAGAATGGATTTTGAATACTGTTCATATTAAATTACAATTTATGTTACTATTTTATTGATTTACTTATAATTAACCAAGTTTAGAGCCAATTAAACTAATGAATTCCGCGCGTGTTTCAGCCCTTTTGAATGCACCGGTAAAATCACTTGTAGTTGTGACCGCACTTTGTTTTTGCACACCCCGCATCGACATACACATGTGACGCGCTTCGATTACAACGGCTACACCAAGTGGGTTCAATGCCTCCTGAATCGCTTCCTTTATTTGTGTTGTCAGTCGCTCCTGCACCTGCAGCCTGCGTGAATAGGCTTCGACTACACGGGCAATTTTACTCAATCCGGTAATATACCCGTTCGGAATATATCCAATATGGGCTTTACCAACAAACGGGATCATGTGGTGCTCACAAAGAGAAAAAATCTCAATATCCTTTACAATGACCATTTCACGATAATCTTCCTTAAACCTGGCCGAAAGCAGAATCTCCCTTGGATCGTGATCATATCCCTGTGTCAGAAACTGGATACTCTTGGCGACCCGGCGAGGTGTATCGAGCAGTCCTTCACGTTCAGGATTTTCACCGATAAGTGCCAGAATTGCACGGTAATGCACCTCCAGTTCCTTCAATTTTTCGGGAGCGTACTTTTCAATTTTTTCGTAACCTAACAGGTCTTTCATCTTTCTTTGTTTAAAGGTCATGTAATTTGATCCCTTTTCAAACTTACCAGACCTGATCAATAATAATGCCAGCCCGGTGAACAGGGAAATTATTTTCCAAAATATTCCGCGTAATTATTTTCTGATTCGAAGAGCTTCACAGCATGCAATTCGGCTCCATAAATGCGGATATCAGCTTCTATCTGATCCCAAATACTTACAGCCAGCACCTCAGTGGAAGCAAATTTTCCTTCCATAAAATCAACTTCAATATTGATGTTTTTATGATCAATTTTTTCGATTACCCTATCCTTGATCAGCTTGCTTAATTGTTTGAGATTCAATAAAAAACCTGTCTCAGGATCAATTTCACCCTTGATGGTGACAAACAACTCGTAATTGTGACCATGCCAGTTGGGATTGGAACATTTTCCGAAAATCTCCAGATTCTTTTCATCCGAAAAATCTTTCCTGAACAGTCTGTGCGCTGCATTAAACCGTTCTCGCCTTGTGATAAAAATCATTTTCTTATATTATAGTTGGTTATGAATGTTTGTCGCATTTAATTATTAAATCTTTCAAAACCGGATTTAAAAAATAATAAGCTCAAAAGCAGATAAACAAAAAATCAGACCTTTTGTTTGGTAATTGTCATTACTTCAAAAAATGTGAAGGCAATGTAATAAACAAAAAATGTAAGAATAAACGGTACAGCATCGGTTCGGTTAAAATAAACATATACCATTATAACAGCCAGATACAATAAAAGTTTTGAGAATGTAGCAATCATAAAATAATTGGTAAATGAACTCAGTTTTTTTTGCTGCGCCCGAATAAACATCCAGAATAACAGCGTGTTTGAAACAAAAAAGAACAATAACAACAGAGGCCAGACCGGTGTAATCCATGCAGACAGATATAATCCCAGAATAAAATTACCAATCGCCAATACCAATGTAATGGCCACTAATTTAAAAATAAAATTTTTCATTGAGAAACTCATGGTTTTTTGATGAAATCCTTGATTGCGTAATATATTGATAAAACTACCGAACCAACTGACAACACAACAGTGAAGACAGGGAATGTAAGTCCAAGCCACTGATCAAGATACTTACCGCCAAAAACACCGGCCAGAATGATGAACAGCATTTGAAATGCAAGCGACGAATATCTGGCATAAGCCTGCAACGATTCGCCGATTTTCTTTTTAGGTTTTGGTTGTTCCATCTTTTTTATCCGACATATCTGTCATCTCACACTTACCTCTGAACCAGGCACCAACTTCGATTGTGATTCGTCCGGTTTCAAGATCACCCTCAATTACTGCCGTGCCTTTCATTACAGTAAGTTCATCAACTTTCATCTTTGCTTTCACATGACCTGAAATATCGGCATTCTGACAAACCAGGGTACCATGCACATTTCCAGATGGCCCGATTACAAGCCTGCCTCCAACTTTAATTGAACCAGTCAATTGTCCATCTATGCGGAAATCACCGGCGGATTCAATGTCTCCTTTGATAATAGTGCCCTGACCGATGATATTACGTGCAGGAAATTCGTGCACAACTTTTGTAAAACTTTTTAAATTCATAATCATTCAGTTTTTTGACTATTCTTTTCCCAAAAACGTAAATATTGTTTTGAATCTTTGTTCCTGTAAAACACGGGATAATTCGTTAACGAAATCGGATAAACCTCCACATCATTTCTGTTTATAGAACCAAACACATAATCCGATGACAAAATGGCATTGTAATAATCGTCAGCCATTTCAAGGTTATCAAAATTTCCAATTGTCACCAATGAACGATCATTATCCAATACCAAACTCTTGATTGTCAGATTATTGAGACTATAACTACGATCATTGAAATCAGAAATACGTACTTTAAGCGGATCAGTCCGAACTGATTTTCCAGAAGTAACGATCATAACCAGATGTGCTGTTTCAGGCTCAAAAATAAATGGAAATTCTTCCTCTTTCTCAACAGCTGTTTCACCTGCAGGTTCCGGAAGATCCATATTCAGATCGTATTCCTTGTTCACATTCCTCAATATGTCGAGCGATTTAGACGCAACCGGGCTGTTGGGATATTTTTTTGTAATATTACTAAGCCCAAGAGCCAGTGAATCAATGGTTTGTAACCTCCCGGCGGCAATAGCCCTCAAAAACTCGAAACGTGGCATCAGCATGGTATCATTGGCATAAAGCTTACGTGCCCGATCTGCATTTAACATTACACGATAAAATTCCTCAGCATTGTAAGCGTCCAATGTTTGCTCATAAAAGGCGGTCGATTCATTCTGCAGGGCAGCTTTCTTCACAAAAAACTCAGGATCAATCAGGACCATCGCATAATCCGAATCCGGATAAATATCAATAATCATTGACTTGTAGTAATCCGCTTTTTCTGTGTCATTTTCTTCACCGTACATTTTATACAAGGCATACATCGATTGCAAACGATAATTATTTTCAGGAAAACGCTCATTTAATGTCAGATACGCTTCTTTCGACCTTGGATAATCTTTCAATTGTTCTTTGTATATGTAACCCAAATTATTCAGAGCCTCCATAATTGAATTGAGAGAGTTCTCCTGCTGCTCATCAGTAAGAGGAATGTCCTGAAGATAATACGCTGGATCGCGCGGTGTTAGCGCAATTGATACAGAATCACCATTAATATTTTTTTCTTCTTCGTTTGCTAGAAAACCTTCACTTTCACTTGCCGAAATACTTTGTTTGTCACTAATTCGCCAGTTGTCTTCAAGTTTGCGTCTCCCCCACTTTTTTGCAAATTCGGTAAATCCAAAACTCAGTGTGTTCGGATTATAAAAATACCATTCGGCAGAAGGCATCGAACCAGTGGTAGCTGAAGAACCTGCATCCCGCATTGGCATATTATTGTTTCTCAGGTCATTGGCCTCTGCTTCTGCTTGTTTGCGTTCATTTTCGACAAAATCGGCAACTAGTTTTCCAATGATTTTATTCCGTTCTACTGAATCGAGATTGGCCAACCGAAGCAGACTATCCTGCAGCTGAACAGTGGTGAGATTGATGACCAGATCGCTTAAGACTTCGGCTTTGTTCTTAATACTGTCATAGCCCGGATAATCTTTTGGCAGGGCCCTCACTGCGGTGTCGTAATATGCCTGTGAAATAACGTATTCATTGTTGTCGAACAATATTGCTGCCAGCTTAAGAGCTGAAGTTGTCTGCTGGTTTTTATCATTAACGGTTGCTGCGACTGATTTTTTCAGGAAATCGATTGCCAATGGCTCATCGTCATCTTTGATGGCGATTTCGGCCAGGGCATAATATATTTTATCTTTGAAATCCTTGTTTTTTTCATCACGCAACATTTTATTCAAAACCTTGACAATCTGTTTACTATCCCCCATAGAAGCGTCATAAGCAGTCGCAAGATTAATCCTTGCCTCGAAGGCAAGTTCATAGGGCGGATTGCGTTTTATTACTTGTTTGTATAACTCAAGTGCACGGGGAAGATCGTTTTGTTTTTTATAAATCTGTGCCAGTGCAAACATGGCACGAGTTTTCAGAAACCGGTCATTGTTATCTAACAAACCCTGTTTCAAATAAGAAATGGCTTTGTCGTATTTCTCAGCTTTTATAAGATAATCAGCATACGCGAAAGGAAGATTTCTGCGGACTTCGGCTGGCATTTCAATTTCTTTCGATTTGGCAAGTAAAGACTGAAAAATAGGTTCAGCTTTTTCAGATTGTTTCAATTGAACATACGTCATTGCCAACCACATCTGAGAAGTAAACGAAATATCACTGTCACTATACTGCTTATTCACAAAATCGAAAGTACGTCTGGCGCTGGTATAATCCTGTTTGTAAAAATGTGCTTTGGCCATAAGCAAATAACTGTCTTTGATCCATTTCACCTTTTCTTTGCCACCAAAAACCATAGAGTGGCGCTGCACCGTTATTGATGCTTTCTGAATGGCTCTGTCGTTGTGCGAGTTTTGCTTCTGCGCGTCACTTTTCTTTCCTAAATTATTCACAAGTAATACTTTAGAATAATCATCGACTACAATTTTCCGCAATTCAGTAACGCCCGTCTTTAAACTCTCTTTTCCGTTCCAGTAAACATTATAATGGCTGGTAACATTATGATAAGCGCGACGTGACCAGGTATTCTTTTTAACAGAACAACCAGTTATCAGCATCGCGGCAAAAGTTACCGTAAAGACAACGATCCAGGGTTTTTTCAGGTTTAACAAATTCATCCGGTTTTTGGTACAATAACTCAATTTTATACCTGATATTTTATACTAATAGGGTTTTGTTTCGAATTTCATGAATATGCAAAGGTAATAATTCTATAAATATCTGTCATCATTGTAATGGCATCAATATGATTACCAAAAGACCATGTGCGACAACTTTATAGAACATTGATTTTCATAAATATACTTAAACCGACTTGGGTTTGTCAACAAAGCTTCACCTCTGAAAGATAGTTTTTTATACTTTTGCCGATCAACTTTATACAAGTATGCCGCGTCAACAGAACGAAAAGTGGTACAATAAACTACGTCTCAAATACAGGTTAGTCATATTTGATGATGAAACCTATGAAGAGAAATTCAGTTTTAAACTGAGTGCATATAACGTTTTCATTTTCTTGACCAGTCTGAGCATTCTGCTTATCATTATCACTGCTTACATCATAGCATTCACTTCACTTCGCGAATACATCCCAGGCTACAGCAACGTAGGATTGAGCAAAAGGGTTTACAAAACAGAGCGCACGGCAGATTCTTTGGAAAATGTGCTCCGGCAAAATGAAATTTATTTCAATAACCTGAGAAGAATCATCGATGGCACAGACAATTTCACCGATCAAGGAAACAATGTTTCTTATGGTGATGCTAAAAAACTATCAACAGATACAATCAGGTTAAAAAAATCGGTTGAAGACAGTTTATTACGCCTTGAATTTGAATCAGCTGAAAGATATAATCTGCAGATTGAACCTTCACTCACTCCTGAAAGCCGCAAAAAAGCCATGGCGGTGACAGGTTTTTTTCTTCCGGTTAAAGGATTAATTACCAACGAGTTTAATGCCTTAAACCGACATTATGGTATTGACATTGTTGCTAAAAGTAATGAAGCGATCAAATCGACTCTTGCTGGAACAGTGGTGTATGCCGATTGGACTCTTGAAAAGGGCTATGTAATTGGCGTTCAACATGCAGGAAACTTTTTCTCGCTCTACAAACACAATTCAGCTTTGTTGAAAAGAGAGGGTGATTTGGTGAAAGCAGGCGAACCAATCGCGATTATCGGGCAAAGTGGTGAATTATCAACCGGCCCTCACCTTCATTTTGAATTGTGGTTCAATGGAACTCCGATCAATCCAAAGGACTATATTTCGTTCTAACTGTGCAAGGGGATTTTTTAAGGGTTGGAAGTAGGAAGACGCAAGACCGGAGACCAAACTATAACCTCACGAACGCATTCAGTGTTTTTAAAAAAGAACTTGACCCATGATTCTATTTTCATTTTTTTGCATTTAAACAAAAAGATTAGAGCAAAAATGGTTTTCAATAAATCACAGCTTAAAGACTTTACATTGACATTTAACACAATTTGACAATTCCCGAATCAGGCTGTGCCAAAAATAATCGTAATCTTGCATTCTTATTTATAATAGATATTTTTAATATTCATTTGACACATATTATTTAAATTACTGAAATAGAGCAATTTAAATATATTTAATACCTAACACACCGATAAAACCGATGGAAATTGCAATCAAAATACTCCAACTCCTTTTAAGTTTATCCATACTTGTCGTTGTACATGAGTTTGGCCATTTCATGGCTGCCAAGCTTTTTAAAACAAGGGTGGAGAAGTTTTATCTTTTCTTCAATCCATGGTTTTCGTTGTATAAATTCAATTTTAAAGGAACTGAATACGGTATTGGCTGGCTGCCCTTAGGTGGTTATGTGAAAATAGCCGGTATGATTGATGAATCGATGGATACTGAAGCAATGAAATTACCTGCCCAGGATTGGGAGTTTCGTTCGAAACCGGCATGGCAGCGTCTTATCATCATGCTTGGCGGCGTGATCATGAATGTGGTACTTGCTTTTGCCATTTATATCGGTATGCTTACCAGTTATGGCGAAAAATACCTTCCTACCTCTGAAGTGAACCGTTACGGTATTTCGGTAGATTCACTTGCAGTACAATTTGGGCTGCAGAATGGTGACCGGATTCTTTCCGTTGATGGAAAATATATTGACGACTTCAGTAAAATTCCTTTGACAATCATCCTTGATGAAGCCCGAACAATACAGGTAGAACGCAAAGGTGAAAAAATCAATGTTTTGTTACCAGCCGATGCAATTGGTCAGCTTGTAAAACATAAATCACCACTTTTCATATCGGTAAGAATCCCATTTATTGTAGATGGTTTTACTCCAAATTCTGTAGCCGAAAAAGCAGGTATTCAGATTGGTGATTCAATTCTTGGAATAAACGGTATTTCAACACGGTATTTTCAGGAATTCCGTGAAAGTATTCAGAAATTTAAAGACCAGGATGTTACAATCGATGTGAAACGGGGAATGGATACAATCCATCTTGCACTTTCAGTGCCTGCCGAAGGCCTAATCGGTGTTTCACCAAAACAACAGCTAGAAGATTTTTTCACACAGAATCAAAGAGAATATTCTATCTTTCAAGCAATTCCGGCAGGTGTTGTAAAAACTTTTGACGGTATCGGAGGCTATCTGAAACAATTGAAACTACTAGTAAATCCTGAAGTAGAAGCCTATAAAAGTGTGGGTGGTTTTATTACTATCGGAAGCATTTTCCCCGCTCAGTTTCATTGGGAAAGTTTCTGGCGTCTGACAGCATTTTTATCCATTATGCTTGCGGTTTTAAACGTATTACCGATTCCGGCTTTAGATGGCGGCCATGTCGCTTTCTTGTTTTACGAAATTGTTACACGCCGCAAACCAAGTGACAAATTCCTTGAAGTAGCCCAGATTATTGGAATGGTATTGCTGTTCGGATTGCTGATCTTCGCTAACGGGAATGATATTGTGAAGCTTTTCAAATAGCTGGAAGCTGGAAGTTGGAAGCTGGAAGTTGGAAGCTGGAAGTTAGAAGTATGATTTTTCGTTAACTCCCAACTTTAGCTCACTCCCAACTTTAGCTCACTCCGAACTTTAGCTCACTCCGAACTTTAGTTCACTCCGAACTCACTTTTACTCTTCCACTTTTTCGCTTAATGACCTGAATCCGCTGCCCAAAATTTCGTTGGCATCAATAACAGTGAGAAACGCCTTGGGATCAATTTGATGAATATATTCCTCCAGAGAAGCAAGTTCCCTGCGGTTTAACACTACATAAATCATCGTTTTATCATTTCCGGCAAACATTCCCCGGGCATTTATAGATGTTCCTCCCCGGTGCAAATCGTTGATTATTTTACTGCCAATTTGCTCACATTTATCTGAAATGATGAAAGCCACTTTTTCATAATTCATCCCCTGAAGCACTGTGTCGATCACTTTTCCCATCACAAAAATGGTAACAAGTGAATACATGGGGATTTTCCAGTCGCTGAATACTAATGTCCCAACAATCACTACAATTGAATCGACAATCATCATCAGTTGACCGAGAGACATTCCTGTCCATTTGCCAAGCATCATTGAAATTAAATCTGTGCCTCCGCATGTTGCTTTTGCCTTAAACAACAGACCAACACCCAATCCGATAACTGCACCGCCAAAAATAGCAGAGACCAAAGGATCACCCTGAATAAGTGGTTCTTCACCAAACCACCATGTCAATAAATCCATGAAACCTGAGGTGAAAGCGAAACCTACAATAGTTTTTTTACCGAATTTCGGACCCAGAATTTTAACACCAATAATTGTTAAAGGAATATTGAAAGCCAAAGCCATCAACCCGACAGGTGTTCCCAGGGTATGGTGCAATACGATGGACAATCCATAAATTCCGCCTGGGACAATTTTGTTGGGAGTTATAAACAATACATATCCCAGTGCAATAATAAATGCCCCAGTAATGATGAATGCGTAAGCTTTAAACCATTTTGCCGAAAACTGTTTATACCTGATAAAACCCATTCAGTAATTCTATTAATACGTTTCCTTTACCCGAAATTTTGCATTTTGATTTTTACATTTTGCACTTTTCATTTTGTATCATGACGTCATTTTTTCGTGAAGCGAATTAAATCCTTCTCCCAGAATCTCATTTGCATTGATGACAGTCAAAAAAGCTTTCGGATCAATCTCATGGATATATTCCTGCAACATTGCAAGTTCGCGCCGGTTAACAACCGTGAAAATGATTGTTTTTTGTGCGCCGTTATACATACCTGTCCCGTGAATATAGGTTCCACCTCGCTCAAGATCAATAATAATTTTATCACGGATTGCTTCAAAATGGTCCGAAATAATAAACAGAGTTTTGTCGTAAGAGACACCTTGTAAAACCGTATCAATTACCTTTCCAGTGATGAAAATTACGATCAGCGAATAAAGTGGAATTTTCCAATCGCGAAAAACAATCAATCCGATCATAACAATCACTGAATCAACATATATAAGCAGCTGTCCTACAGGTAGTTTTGTGTATTTACTAATGATCATAGCTACAATATCGGTTCCCCCGGAGGTCGCTTTTGCCTTGAAAATCAGACCTAATCCAAAACCCAGAAAAACGCCTCCAAAAATGGAAGACAACAGTGGTTCGTTTTCAACCAGTGGCTCAGATCCATAAAACATGGTGATTCCATCAACAAACAATGCGGTAAGTAAAAATCCGACGACAGTCTTATAACCAAAACGCGGGCCCAGAATTTTAATTCCAAGTAAAGTTAGTGGAATATCCATCGATAAAGCGGTCATCCCAACAGGCAAATCGAACAGATAATGTATCGCTATGGCAATTCCATACACACCACCAGGCATTATTTTGTAAGGGGTTATAAAAAGCACAAAACCAGCCGCCAGAATGAAGGAACCAATAATGATAAGACTATAATTAATCAGCCATTTCTTTGAAAATACTTTATCTGTCTGTAAAAAAGCCATGATTATTTATTGAAAATTAAGCAGCAAATTTAGTCGGTTTAGCTAATCAGCCAACTTAATCTATTAAATAAACCTATTTGATGAAGTGACCTGAAACAATGAAAATCAGCCGATAATAAAGGCATTCATAAACAATTTACACAATAAAAAAACAAAAACCTTGTTTTATACCATCCGGTCATCAAAGGTAAATTAGTCATTAAAGAATTTTTTTTCTTGAATAATATATGAATAGATTTCGCAAATATGATTACTTTAGCCGATCCAAACTTATATCGGTCAATTCTTTGATGAAATTGAATACCAGGTTTTTAACCGTCATATTTATACTCCTTGGAACGCAAGCGGCAGTCAATGCTCAGCAGGCGCCCGTGTTTACGCATCATACCAATACAAATATGTTTGTAAATCCGGGTTTTGCTGGTTTGGGTGAAGGAATTTGTCTGAATGGAATTATTCGTCAGCAATGGGCCGGATTTGAGGATGCTGAAGGAAATCAGGTTTCACCTGAAACATTTCTGATTACGGGCGATGCACCTGTAAAATTGTTACGAGGGGGTCTCGGCGGCTCTATCATGCAGGATAAAATTGGTTTTTATACCGACATAAATGTGAATATTGATTACGCTTATCATTTAGATGTTGGCGGAGCAAATCTTGGAATTGGCGCAGCAATTAATTTTTTGAATCGTAGCCTCGATTTTTCAAAATTTGATCCCCAGACTTCAGGAGATCCAGCCTTACTCACAGGAAGTCAAAGTGATATGTTGTTTGATGCAAACGTTGGTTTATTTTGGCAAGTACCTGATAATTATTACATTGGAATTTCTGTAACAAGTTTGTTGCAATCAAGAGGAAAATCGTTGTCTGACCAATCCGGTGCGAGTTTTGTTGGTGACCGGACTTTTTATTTTATTTCAGGTTATGAGTTTCGGTTTGCCGGACTTCCTGCTTATGAATTCACACCTGCATTAAGTATCATGACAAATGCAGTTTCAACACAATTTAATTTTTCCGGAACCGTTTCATACAATAAAAAGTTCTGGGGAGGCGTTAATTACAGGTTTCAGGAATCTGTCGGGCTTTTGGTTGGTTTGTCGATAAAAGATTTCAGGTTCGGGTATGCATACGATATCAATACATTAGGATACGGAGTACCGGGATCGCATGAAATAAGTTTAGGATATTGTTTTAAATTAAATGCAGATAAAGGCATCAGAAGTTACAGGAATATCAGGTATTTATAAAACAAAGTATCACAATGACCAAAAAAAAAGATTGTAGAACTAACAATTTTTTTAATTTTGGCCGATTTAATTACAGAGAAAAGAGGAAAGTGAGCTAATAACTCATTCATCAAACGCTTTAAATACATTATCAGGAACAATGAAGAACCTACTTTATTACGCGATGGCGTTAATGATTCTTGCGAGTTGCAGCAACACAAATCAAGGTGAACTGGTTGGTGTGAGAAAAAAGTCAAAACCTTTTTATCAGCCTGATCCATACGGTATGGCTTTTATCCCGCAAGGAAGCTACACCATGGGAATTGGCGGTGAAGACATCACCGATGGTCAGTTAAATGAGGCAAAAACAATTTCAGTTTCAGCCTTTTTTATGGATGAAACAGAGATTACCAATAATGAATACAGGGAATTTGTTTACTGGGTCCGCGATTCGATTGCCCGTACAATTCTGGGCGATGTTTTGCCTGACGAGTACCTGATCAGTGAAAACGAAAAAACAGGTGAAGTATATGATCCACCTTATCTGAACTGGAAAACAAAAATCGAATGGAACAGCGAAAACCAGGATGTACGTGATGCCCTCGAAACAGGCATGTACCTCCCTGATTTTGAGCGCTATTTCCGTCGCAAGGAAATCGACACAAGAAAACTAAACTACGAATACTACTGGGTTGACCTTCAGGCGGCGGCAAAAAAAGAATTTAAAGAAGGGGCTGACTTCCGTAATGCTGGTTTGGCTAACCGTCCCCAAGGACTCGCCAACAGATCGGTTTATGTTCGTAAAGAAATGATCAATGTTTATCCTGATACACTTTCATGGATTCATGATTATACCTATTCATTCAATGATCCTCTCACCGAAAAATATTTCTGGCATCCTGCGTATGACCATTATCCTGTCGTTGGTGTGAACTGGAGTCAGGCGCGTGCTTTCTGTGTCTGGAGAACCGAAAAACTTAATTCTTATCTGCGCGCCCAAAAAGGCGAAGTTGCGCTTGCTGAATTCAGATTGCCAACCGAAGCAGAGTGGGAATGGGCAGCACGTGGTGGAAACCACCTGAATCCTTATCCATGGGGTGGTCCTTATACCCGCAATGAGCAAGGATGTTTCCTGGCAAACTTTAAACCTTTACGTGGCAATTACATCGTTGATGGTGGATTGCGTACAGTAATCGTAGGACATTACCCTCCAAATGACTGGGGATTATACGATATGTCAGGTAATGTTTCAGAATGGACAAACAGTGCATTCGACCCGGCCTCCTATAATTTCACCTGGGACATGAATCCAAATTATACCTATACAGCAAAAGAAAGCGATGCCCCGGCCATGAAACGTAAAGTTATCCGCGGCGGATCATGGAAAGACATTGAATATTACTTACAGGTTACCTCACGTGCCTATGAATTCCAGGATACTGCAAAATGTTATATCGGTTTCCGTACAATTCAGCCATTCTTAGGTCGTAATAAAGGAGATAATCCATCAAAAGCATCAAGAGTTTACAGATAATAAATAATTTACATTAACCTCAATTTTTTTCAAACAATGGAATTTAGCAAGCTAGTAAGAAGCAAAGGATACAAAAACTTCATGTCGAAGCTCTATGGTATTGGAGCAGCAGTTGTTATCGTTGGTGCATTATTCAAAATCAACCACTATAACTATGCAAATGAAATGCTAATTATAGGTCTTGGAACAGAGGCTATCATATTTTTCTTCTCAGCTTTCGAGCCTCCGCACGTGGAACCAGACTGGAGTCTTGTTTATCCACAATTGGGCGGCATGTATCATGAATCTCCGGTTGAGAAAGAATTGGAAGGAAAGAAGACTGCAACGCAAAAACTGGATCAGATGTTCAAGGAGGCCAATATTGAATCGAGTACGCTGGACAGACTCAGTAAGGGATTGCAGAAATTGAGTGAAAATGCTTCCCAGATGGGCGACATTTCAAATGCAGCCGTTGCAACCAACGAATATGTTGATACCATCAAAGGTGCTTCGAAATCAGCATCAGAATTGGCTGGCAATTACAAAAAAGCATCTGAAGTATTAGGTAAAGACGCAACTGCCTCTATCGAATATATTGAGAATATGAAGTCAGCTTCAGCAAGTGCAAACAAACTAAGCCACGCATACGTTCAGGCAGCTGATATCATCAAATCAGACATGAATTCAACTGAAGAGTTTGCCGGTACTGTTAAGGCTGCCTCACAGTCAGCCAGACAACTAGCAGAAACTTATGCCAAATCATCAGCTTTGATTAATAAATCAGTTGAGGCACTCGATTTCGGTACAATTGACGGCGTTGCTTACAATGAACAACTTCAGAAGATCGCACAAAATCTGGCCAAACTAAACGCAGTTTACGAATTACAGTTACAAGGCACCACAAAAAATAGCGATACCAGCGAAAAACTTCAGAAATCGATGAATGAATATCTCGACAAGATGAACCAGACCGCTGTAAATGCTGCACATTTTAACGAACAACTTACCGAACTTTCGGCCCGTATGACTTCGTTGAACAAGGTATATGGCAATATGTTATCGGCTATGACCGGCAAAGCATAATCACGCTACTGTAAAATTATTAATGACGAAATTAAAGAAATTATAAAATGGCCGGATACAAAGAAACCCCAAGGCAGAAGATGATTGGTATGCTCTATTTGGTGCTTACTGCCTTGTTGGCCCTCAACGTCTCCAAGGATATTCTGAACGCCTTCCTCGTTGTGAATGACAGTATGGAAAACTCGAATGAAAGTTTCTATACAAAAATTAACAGCGAATATGCCAAATTCGAAAGTCAATACCGGTTAAACCCTGGTAAGACACAGGAATATTGGGACAAAGCAAAAGAAGTGCGTATCAAATCTTTCGAGTTGATGAAATATATCGAAGATATCAAACAGGAAGTGGTTGCACGCTCTGAGAAAATATCTATTGATGAAGCACGTAAACAGTTTTTTACTGTAAAACAAGACCCAAATCCTCTGAATCCGGGTACTATGTATGATAAATACGTTATCAATCTTGCAATTATTCCTACCAAGGATAAGTTTGATGAGCCAACCAATTATATGATTGGACAGAATAAAAAAGGAAAAGCTTATGAACTCTCAGCAAAGTTGCAGGAATACCGTAAATTCATTCTTAGTGTAATTGGTGATCAATATTCTGATAAACTAGGTATGGTTACTGATGGCAAATATTACGATGCATCAGGTGCTCCTCAGAATTGGGAAGTCTATAACTTCTACAACACCATTCTTGCTGCAAACGTAACCATTCTCAACAAGATTATTGCAGAGATTCAAACAGCTGAATTCGATGCTATTAGTAATCTTTATGGTAATATTTCAGAGAAAGATTTCAAGTTTGATAAAGTTGAAGCCAAAGTTATTCCAAAATCGCAATACGTTTTGATGGGATCAAAGTATGAGGCGGAAATCATGGTTGCAGCTTACGATTCTAAAAGCCCTTCTACAGTGAAAATTGTTCGTGGTGCTGACAAAGTCTCTGAAGGTAGCCTTGGCGGTGCACAGATATTGAAAACAGAAAATGGAACTGCGAAACTTGAATTTGCAGCAACAAATCCAGGTCCACAGCGCTACGCAGGTATTATTGAGATATTTGACCCATCTACCAATGAGTTGGCACGCCACAGTTTTGCCGCTGATTACATTGTTGTACCCCGCACACTTACCGTTGCTCCGCTGAAAATGAATATCTTGTACAGCGGATTAAAAAATCCGGTTTCTATTAATGCACCAGGTGTTCCGTCAGAATTGATAACTCCATCCATTTCGAAAGGTAAAATGACAAGAAAAGAGGATGGCACCTATGACGTTGAAGTACCAACAGGCGAAAAAACTGTAACGATTACTGCCTCAGCTAAAATCGGTGATAACACCATGGAACTGGGTAGTTTCCTTTTCAGAATTAAACGTGTACCTGATCCAGTTGCAAAAATTGCAAATATGACCGATGGTCAGATTGAGAAAAACAGGCTAATTGGCGCACGTGCCATTATCCCTGAGCTGGTCGACTTTGATTTTGCCGATTTTAATTATGAAATCGTATCCTATCAGATGTCAACCTACAGAGGTGGTGACTTACAAACGACTGGTACAATTAAAGGAAATATCTTTAATGAAACGGCCATGAACTTCATTAAAAACGCATCAAAAGGACAAAAACTCTATTTTGAGCGTATTCAGGCAAAAGGTCCGGACGGCACAATGCGTACCTTGAACCCTATCAACTTAGAGATTAATTAGAATAAAATTCAGGAGGAACCCATGAAAAAATTCATCATCGCGCTGTTTGTTTTGGGCTTTGCAGTAAGTTCATCACAAAATCTTTCGGCACAAATTCTTGACGAAAGGCCTGTGGATGGTTTATTCGCAAGCGATGGCACTATTGAAAAAGACCCGATTCCTTTTCCTTACATTCGTCAGGCTGACGTGATGTGGTCGAAAAGAATCTGGCGCGAAATTGATTTTCGTCAGAAAATCAATCAGCCATTCTACTATCCAACTGAATCACATAACAATTGGCGTAGTTTTATCAATGTTGTGCTTGACGGATTAAAAGAGAACCAATTCGTTGCATACGAGATATCCAATACCGATGAACTTCTCGTACCAACATCCTACAAGGATATCATTTCGAAGCAATCTGATACTTCTTATATCACCCAAAGAAGATCATATCCTCCTTATGATGAATATGATACAGTAATTATTCGTGATTTTGATCCAAGTCAGGTAATGCGTTTACGTATTAAAGAAGACTGGTATTTCGATAAACAACGCTCACAGATGATGGTTCGCATTATCGCACTCTGTCCGGTGTTGATGGTTGAGAAAGATGGGAAGGAAATCCCACAACCATTGTTCTGGATTTCTTATGCACAGGCGCGTAAGGTTTTAGCCAAAGCCGAAGTATTCAACCGTCAGAATTCTGCAGAGAAACGCACATACGACGAAATTTTCTGGAAACGTATGTTTGATAGTTATATCATCAAGGAAGAAAATGTTTACGACCGCAAGATTAACCAATACTCAACCGGTGTTGATGCTCTTCTGGAAGCTGAACGAATCAAAATGGATATCTTTAATTTCGAACACGATCTTTGGGAATATTGAAATCTAGAAACCTCTAATAAAAACTCTGCCCTAAAAGCAGGGTTTTTTTTTGCTTAAATAAAATATACCAAATCGCCTTGCTATCTTAGCGCAATAAATGGATTCATTTTGAACAATCTGCTGGATAATAAAATTGAGTTTCTCAAAGGTGTTGGTCCAAAAAGGGCAGCAATTCTTAATAAAGAATTGAATATTTACACATACAACGATCTGCTTAATTATTTTCCTTTCAGGCATATTGATAAAAGCCGTATTTACAATGTAACAGAAATCGATAATGATAATATCTATTACCAGATTGCAGGCAGGATCGATAACATCAAATCGTTTGGCAGCCCTAGGCTAACAAGGATTACCGCCAATCTGACAGATGAAACAGGCACTATTGAACTGGTTTGGTTTAAAGGTTTAAAATGGATAAAAACCAGGTTTCTACCCAATCAAAAATACCTGCTGTTCGGCAAAGCCTCGTCTTTTAACAATAAATTCAATTTCGTCCATCCCGATATTGAAGATTTTAACCCGGATGATTTCACCCAGGGAGAAAGTCTGCAAGGTGTATATAACACAACTGAGATGATGAAGACCCAGGGTCTCGGAACCAAGTCAATTGCAAAACTTGTTAAGACATTGCTGTTTCAGGTGAAAGAATCGATTCAGGAAGTGTTTCCAAAATATATTCTGGAAAAGGAAACTCTTATTTCACGTTCAGCCGCCTATTTCAATATTCACCTTCCCTCCGATCCACATCAGTTGCAGCTTTCGGTAAACCGGTTGAAATTCGAAGAGCACTTTTTCTTTCAATTGCAGTTGCTCCATAATAAGAAAAACAGGGAGCTTTATGTGAAAGGATATCCGTTTAAAGTTGTCGGTAAGTACTTCAATGATTTCTATGCAAATCATCTGCCATTTCCATTGACCAATGCCCAAAAACGGGTGATCAGGGAAATCAGACAGGATTTGGGCGCCGGAACGCAGATGAATCGCCTGCTGCAAGGTGATGTAGGTAGCGGAAAGACCATTGTCGCACTGATGGTGATGCTGATTGCATTAGATAATGGCTTTCAGGCAGCTTTAATGGCACCAACAGAAATACTGGCAGCACAACATCTCGATACGATACAAAAGCTACTCGAAAACATGCCGGTTGAGATTGCCCTGCTTACCGGATCAACAAAGGCCAGACAACGAAAAATAATTCACGAAGGTTTACAAAGCAGTAAACTTCAGATTTTGATCGGCACACACGCACTGATTGAAGAAAATGTGCAATTCAAACAACTTGGTATCACAGTCATAGATGAGCAGCATCGCTTTGGTGTGGCCCAGAGAGCGAGGATGCAGGAAAAACATGATATTCCGCCCCATATTCTGGTCATGACAGCCACTCCGATTCCCCGAACCCTGGCAATGACACAATATGGTGACCTCAACAATTCAAGGATTGACGAGATGCCACCAGGCAGAAAAATGGTTGAGACACGCCATCTTTATCAGAATCAGCGTTTACAGATGATTGGTTTTTTGAAAAAACAAATTGGCTACGGAAGACAGATTTACATTGTTTATCCACTAATCCGCGAATCGGAAAAACTAGATCTGATTAACCTGATGGAGGGTTATGAGAGTCTTTTACGCGATTTCCCAGAACCGGATTATCGTATTTGCATGGTTCACGGACAGATGAAAGCAGCTGACAAAGATTTTGAAATGCAACGTTTTGTGAAAGGCCAGGCACATATTATGGTGGCTACTACGGTGATCGAAGTTGGTGTGAACATACCAAATGCCTCGGTAATGGTAATCGAACATGCCGACCGGTTTGGATTGTCACAACTGCACCAGTTACGTGGCAGGGTTGGTCGCGGCGCTGACCAATCGTATTGTCTGTTGATGACCGATTTTAAACTCACCGCCGAAGCAAAAAGACGCATGGCAACTATGGTGCGTACCAACGATGGATTCGAAATTGCTGAAGTGGATCTGCAACTCCGTGGCCCTGGCGAAACACAAGGCACAAGACAATCGGGTCAGATCGAATTCAAATTGGGAAATCTGTTACAGGACGAAAAACTGATCAAATATGTTCGCCACCTAGTGAATCAGATTTTAGATGACGACCCGCAGCTTCTAAAACCTGATAACCAGATCTTGAAATCTCATTTCGAGAAAATCTTCAAAAAGACATTTGACTGGAGCCGTATCAGCTGATAAAGATAACTTCAAACTTTAGTTCACTTTAGCTCACTCCGAACTTTAGTTCACTCCAAACTCCCCTTACTTTCCATCAATTATAAACGGCACATTCTTTTTGGTATCGAGAATGATAAGTTTAGCATTTGGTGAAGTCGCTATGGCCTTTATCATTTCATATTGAAGCTGTTTGTCGCTAAGTCCGGTACTTAAAATCTTTTGATAGTCGGCAATCCCCTGTGCTTCAACACGTTTACGTTCGGCTTCCTGTTTTTCTTTTTGTAATACGAAAGTCATTTTCTGGGCATCCTGTTCAGCGTTTATCTTAGATTCGATGGAGGCTTTTACCGATTCGGGCAAGGTGATGTTCCTCACGAGCAATTGTTCCAGAATCAGACCACGCTCCTGAAAGTTTTTCTCAATTGAAGTAAATATTTTTGTTTGAAATTCATCACGTTTTGAAGAATATAAAGCTACAGCCTCATAATAGACAGCGTTATCACGTATTTTTGTACGACAGATTGGCCTTACAACCGTATTGACATAATCAGCCCCTATGTTTTTTAGAATATTTGGTGTTTCCGTGGGCGACACACGAAATAACACAGTCAGATCAATGACCACTTCTAGACCATCAGCCGAAAGTACCCTAATCGCATCATCCCCTAATTTACTTCCTTCATCAGTAACAGCCGACATGGTGTAATTCTGTGTTTTAATATTGAACATCACAACTTCCTTTAGTGGATTTATCATGTTCAGTCCACTTTCAAGTGTTTTGTCGTCAACCTTACCGAAAAGTTTCTGAACACCAACTTCTCCAGGTTCAACCTGAACCAGAGATGCAAACAGAGCCCCGCCAAGAAAGACGAGAACACCTATAATGCTGATTGTAACACTCCATTCCTTTGCCGGTGATTCAACTTTAGTAAGTACAATTCCAGCCACAATAATTGCGATTCCTGCCAAAATGATTAACATGGTTCTATGATTTTTAGGTGAAAATTTGAAGTAAAGTTAATCTGAATTTGATACGTATGACAATGTCAAATCAACAGAAAAAAATCTGGAGACTATGATTGGTAACAAACATGACACTTTGACATTTTATCTCTATTTTTGCACTCTTAATAGCATTGTATTTTATGAAGATTTCGTATAACTGGCTAAAACAATATCTTGATATTGATCTGCCTGCCCAAACCATTTCCGAAGCATTGACCTCCGTAGGCCTTGAAGTTGAAGATTTTACACCTTTTGAGACTATAAAGGGAAGCCTGAAAGGTATTGTTACCGGAAAAGTAATTAGTTGTGTCAAACATCCGAATGCCGATAAACTAAGCCTGACAACCGTTGATACAGGCCAGCCTGAATTACTCTCTATCGTATGTGGTGCACCCAATGTAGCTGCAGGCCAGAAAGTATTGGTCGCTACGATCGGTACCACAATGTATAGCGGAAATGATTCATTTGAAATAAAAAAAAGTAAAATCAGGGGTGAGGTTTCCGAAGGTATGATTTGTGCCGAGGATGAGCTTGGACTGGGAACTTCGCATGACGGAATCATGGTTTTGCCCGAGTCAACAGAAATTGGATTGCCCGCATCACATTATTTCCCCGTGGAAGAAGATATCATTTTTGAAATCGGACTAACACCGAATCGCTCGGATGCAGCATCTCATATTGGTGTGGCACGAGATCTGGCTGCAGTACTTAATTTCAGAGCCGGAAAAACAATATATACACTTAAAATGCCATCTGTTGCGGAATTCAAAACTGACAACACCCATTTAAATATCGAAGTTGAAATTGTAGATAAACAAGCATGTCCCCGTTACTCAGGTGTTACCATCAGCAATGTAAAAGTCGCCACTTCGCCTGACTGGCTGAAAAACAAACTATTATCCATTGGTGTCAGACCAATTAACAATATCGTGGATGTAACAAACTACGTTTTATTTGAAACCGGTCAGCCCTTGCATGCTTTCGATGCCAAAGCAATTAATGGGAACAAAGTAGTTGTAAAGAAACTAAGCGCAAATAGTGAATTTGTGACCTTAGACGGAACCACAAGAAAACTCGGAGCTGATGATCTGATGATTTGCAACGAAACCGAAGGTATGTGTATGGCCGGTGTTTTTGGCGGAATGCATTCAGGTGTAAGCGATCAGACCACCAGTATTTTTATTGAAAGCGCTTGTTTCGAAGCCAAAACGATCCGTAAAACTTCAAAAAGTCATACCCTGCAAACGGATGCTTCATTCCGTTTCGAACGTGGAAGCGATCCCGAAATAACGGTTTATGCGCTGAAACGCGCTGCAAACCTGATCAAGGAAATTGCCGGTGGCAACATTTCTTCTGAAATAAAAGATGTTTATCCAAATCCTGTTATACCTGCAAGAGTTGAATTGACTTCACAATATCTGAATAAAATTGCCGGACAGCCAATTTCATTCGGGCAGGCGAAAACAATACTGACCGATTTATCCATCAAAGTCTTGCATTTTGACAATGAAAAAATGCAGCTGGAGATTCCGACCTGCAAGGTTGATGTTTACCGCCCGGCAGATGTGGTGGAAGAAATTCTGCGCGTGTATGGTTATGACAATATTCAGATTCCAGAAAAACTGAATGCCTCGGTCAATGTGAGCGCCGGAATTGATGGCGATACTATGCAACATCTCATTTCGGATATGTTAAGCGCCAATGGCTTTTATGAGGTGATGAATAATTCATTGACACGGTCTGCCTATGCTGAGTCGCATCAGGCTTTTTCGGCTGATGAAAATGTCGTGATCATCAATCCACTCAGTAAGGACCTTGATGTGATGCGCCAAAGTCTGGTTTTCGGAGGTCTTGAGACCATTGCCTATAATCACAACCGGAAAAACTTCGATCTGAAACTGTATGAATTCGGTAAAATCTATAAGTTTGACAAGTCCAAACAAAACGACAGGCAGGATCTGGAGCCTTATAATGAATGGGTTTGTCTTGATTTGTTCCTGACAGGAAACAAACAGGAAGAAATCTGGAATGAAAGTCCGGCACCGGTTGATTTTTTCGATCTGAAATATACGTTTGAAGGAATCATCAAACGACTGAATATTGACCGAAAGAAAATTACCATTAAAGAAGAAACGAATGGTTTATTTGAATTTGCGTTGAGTTACCATCTTGATAATTTTGAGATCGGACGTATTGGAAAACTAAACCAGACCACATTGAAACTCCTTGATGTGAAGAAACCAGTGTTTTATGCAAGTATGCATTGGACTGGCATTCTAAAAGAGATACCCTTAAAACCATTGAAATACGAGGCTGTTTCAAAATATCCTGCTGTCCGTCGTGACCTGGCACTTGTTCTTGATAAAAACATTCGTTTTGAAGCGTTGAAAGAACTCGCATTCATTATTGAAAAACAATATCTGCAAAGCGTAAATATCTTTGATGTTTATGAAGGTGATAAGATTCCTCATGATAAAAAATCTTACGCGCTGGGCTTCGTCCTTCTCGATAAGGAGAAAACACTTACAGATAGTGTAATTGAAAAAACGATGCAAAAATTACAAAAAGCATTTGAGCAACAATTGGGCGCTGTATTGCGTTAGCAATCAGTAAATCACACCATACAGAAGAAAGAGAATTGAAATGATGGACATTCAGGCAATCAAGCAGCGGTTTGGAATAATCGGACACGATATGTATCTCGAAAGGGCTATCCAGGTAGCCGTTCAGGTTGCTCCAACCGATCTGACAGTGCTGATTACTGGTGAAAGTGGAACTGGAAAGGAAGTCTTCCCGAAGATTATTCATCAATCTGGCGCACGAAAACATGGCGCTTATATAGCCGTAAACTGCGGTGCAATCCCAGAAGGAACGATCGATTCAGAGCTTTTTGGACATGAAAAAGGTTCATTCACTGGTGCCCATGAGGCCCGTAAAGGTTATTTTGAGGTGGCCGATGGCGGTACCATTTTTTTAGATGAGGTTGCAGAGTTACCCATTTCAACACAGGTTCGCTTACTTCGTGTGTTAGAATCAGGCGAATTCATCAAAGTAGGATCATCAAAAGTGATCAAAACCGATGTAAGGATTGTTGCTGCTACCAATGTAAATATTCCTGAAGCGATCGAAAAGGGCAAGTTCCGACAAGATTTATATTATCGTCTGAATACTGTCCCAATCATAATTCCACCCTTGCGCAACCGCAAAGCTGACATCTATCTTTTATTCAAAAAATTCGCCTCTGATTTCGCCGAAAAATACCGCATGCCTCCTCTGATGCTTACCAGTGAAGCGATTGAAGTGCTTGAAAATTATCGATGGCCTGGTAATATTCGTCAATTGAAGAATGTGACCGAACAAATATCAATCATCGAGAAAAACAAAAATGTTTCAGGTCAAACACTCAGCATGTATATTCCACGTGAAACCGGAACTAATCTTCCCATGCTACTTCGTAAAGAGCAGAATGATGAAAGACTTTCGGATCGCGATCTCCTTTACAAAGTACTTTTCGATATGAAAAAGGATTTGCTTGAATTGCGTGAGACAGTTAAAACTTTGGTTGAAAGTGAGATGGAAGAGCCAACCGGACATATCCTGAAAAAACCGGTGATCTATAAAATGGGTTCAAAAGAAGAAACATACGACAATGAATTCGACAAATCGCCCCGCATTCAGGTGATCACTGAAGAAAGCAACGAAAGAATACATCCCTCGGTTGTGGTCGATGAAATTCTATCTTTACAGAAAAAGGAAATAGATATGATCAAACAGGCCCTGAGCAAACACAGCGGAAAACGAAAAAATGCTGCCAAAGAACTGGGTATAAGTGAAAGGACACTCTACAGAAAGATTAATGAATACGGGATCAATTTGTAAAAACATGAAACGAATTCAAATTGCTCTATTGATTTTGTACATATTTTCGCTCACAGCGTGTGGAGTTTATTCATTTACAGGTGCCTCCATTCCCGCTGGTGCCAAAAGTGTATCGATTAAATATTTTCCAAACAACGCGATGCTTGTTGAACCAACACTGAGTATTGTATTTACCTCAGCCATGCGTGATAAATTTATGAGTCAGACCAACCTGAATATGATCGATAACAATGGTGATCTGGCTTTCGAAGGTGAAATCATTGATTTCAAAACAACGCCGGTAGCTATTCAGAGTGACCAGACAGCAGCATTGAACAGACTAACCATTACAATTAATGTCAGATTCTATAATAAACTTGACCCGGCAAAAGAGTTTGAAAATAAATTCACGCAATATCTTGATTATCCAAGTGAACAGGATTTTAATTCGGTAAAAAGCACACTGATTCCTACCATTGTTGAGATGCTTGTCGAAGATATTTTTAACAAAGCCGTTGTAAACTGGTAGTTTGAACGAGACAAAATGTATTAAATATGAATAAATCAGAATTTATCAGCTATATCAAAGAGCCAGAAAAGCTCTCGAAAGATACCATCACCGATTTGATGGATATGGCAGTTAAATTTCACTATTGCAGCACGATACACGTTTTGCTCGCAATGAATTTGTTCAAAGAAAACCATATTATTTATCAAAGTCAGCTAAAACTAGCTGCCGGTATCGCTGCGGACAGAAATATATTACGAAAACATATTCAGGAAATCCAGTTAATAAAAGACCCGGTTGTTTTTCCTGATGAATTCGTGCCAAAGACAAAAACAGAGCCTACACCGATAACACCAGAAAACATCGAAGAAATTCCGTCTGTTTCAGAAATATCACAAAATGAACCAGTTGAAACTGCTGAGCAATCGGTTGAAGAAAAAGAGAATAGCAATCCACAAACTGAAACGAAAGAATTTGTTGCCAAAACAATACCAATAAAGGAAATTCCTCCGGCAGAAGAGTATGAAGATGAAGAAGAGATTGATGAAACGCCACACAAACGTCATTCAATTGAAGAACTTAAACGCATTGTCGATGAACGCATTAAGCAGTTAGAAGCTGAAAAACTGGAAAACGCTGAGATGGATCCTTCCAAACCACATTCTAAGCAGGAAATTATCGAAAGGTTCATTAAAACAAGCCCAAGTATTACACGGCCACGTCAGGAATTCTTCAATCCTATGACAAATGCACAACAAAGTGTAGTTGATCAGGAAAACATCGTGAGTGAAACATTGGCCAATATTTACCTGAAACAAGGCCATTTTGACAAAGCAATAAGTATTTATGAAAAATTATGTTTGAAATATCCGGAAAAAATTAGTTACTTTGCATCCCTCATTGAAGAGGCTAAGAAGAATAAAAACATTTAAAACTTAAGACGATGTACGTTTTCATTTCAATTTTAATTTTGATTATCAGTGTTTTACTCGCTTTAATCGTGTTGGTTCAGAACTCAAAAGGTGGTGGTTTGGCTTCAAACTTCGCTGCTTCA
Organism: uncultured Bacteroidota bacterium; assembly: GCA_903957365.1. Taxonomy (GTDB): domain Bacteria; phylum Bacteroidota; class Bacteroidia; order Bacteroidales; family F082; genus CAJBPB01. The sequence goes on along the minus strand of CAJBPB010000214.1, from coordinate 9,156 downwards.
AACCAATTTATGGGCGTCCGTCAGACAGCTGATTTTCTTGAAAAAGCTACCTGGACAATGTCAATGGCACTGCTCGTTCTGAGTTTGGCTGCAACAATGACAATCCCAAAATACACCAGCGACGGTGGACAAGTTGATACAGAATTGCGTCAGCAAATTGATCAGACTGCAAAACCAGTTGATTTTCAGGCGCCACCTGCACAGGACGAAAACGCTGAATAACGACTTTGCGACAGTTATATGTCGGTTAAAATGTCAGAATGTCACTTCATTCTGACATTTTTTTTGCTTATACGGTTTGGCACAAAATATGACAGTAAGCAAATGACCGTCCCGAACGGTTTCATTCTCGCAATTGAATAACCTTAAAATAAATAATGACATGGGAGATTTAAACATTAAACCATTGGCTGACAGGGTGTTGATACAACCCGCTGTTGCCGAAAAGAAAACCGCCAGCGGAATTATCATTCCTGATACAGCGAAAGAAAAACCACAAAGAGGTACAGTTGTTGCCGTAGGCCCGGGAACAAAAGACAATCCTATCACATTGGAAGTTGGCAATACCGTTTTATATGGTAAATATGCCGGAACCGAAATCAATGTGGACGGAACCGATTATTTGATCATGCGCGAAGCCGACGTGATTGCAGTTATCTGATAATTAATAATATAAATTTAAATACATACCACAATGGCAAAAGATATCTTATACAATATCGAAGCGCGTGACAAACTCAAAAAAGGTGTTGACGCATTGTCGAATGCTGTAAAAGTTACATTGGGACCAAGAGGCCGCAATGTAATCATCGAAAAATCATACGGCGGACCACAAATCACCAAAGATGGTGTTACAGTGGCTAAAGAAATTGAATTGACTGATCCGGTTGAAAATATGGGTGCTCAAATGGTAAAGGAAGTTGCTTCCAAAACCAATGATCAGGCTGGTGACGGTACAACTACCGCAACCGTTTTGGCTCAGGCTATCATCACTACAGGATTGAAAAATGTTACCGCCGGAGCAAATCCAATGGATCTGAAACGTGGAATTGACAAAGCAGTTACTGCTGTTGTTGCTTCATTACACGCTCAATCACAGAAAGTTGGAGACAGCAATGAAAAAATCAAACAAGTTGCATCTATATCAGCCAATAACGATACTGTTATCGGTTCATTGATCGCTGAAGCTATGGACAAAGTAAAAGCTGAAGGTGTTATCACTGTTGAAGCTGCCAAAGGTATCGAGACTTACGTCGAAGTAGTGGAAGGTATGCAGTTTGACCGCGGTTACATCTCTCCTTATTTTGTGACCAATGCCGAAAAAATGGAAGTTGTTTACGAAAATCCGTTTATTCTGATCTACGACAAAAAAATCTCGATCATGAAAGATTTGCTTCCTGTACTCGAAAAAGCATTACAGACAGGCAAACCTTTGATTCTGATTGCCGAAGATGTTGAAAGTGAAGCACTGGCAACCCTGGTTGTAAACCGTTTACGTGGTTCATTGAAAGTTGCAGCAGTAAAAGCACCAGGTTTTGGTGACCGTCGCAAGGAAATGCTTGAAGACATTGCCATCCTTACCGGTGGAGCTGTTATTTCGGAAGAAAAAGGCTATCGTTTGGAAGATGCCACCCTCGATTTGTTAGGTGAAGCTGATAAAGTAACCATCGACAAAGAAAATACTACCATCGTGAGTGGTCATGGAGCCAAAGAGGCCATCGCTGCACGTGTTGCTCAGATCAAAAAACAGATTGAAGTAACCACTTCAGACTACGACAAAGAAAAACTACAGGAACGTCTTGCTAAATTGGCAGGTGGTGTTGCAGTAATTTATGTTGGTGCTGCCAGTGAAATGGAGATGAAGGAAAAGAAAGACCGCTTTGAAGATGCATTGGCTGCCACACGTGCTGCCAACGAAGAAGGTATCATACCTGGTGGTGGAATCGGGTTCATCCGTGCTATTGCTGCTATCAGCGATCTCAAAGGTGAAAACGAAGACGAAAATACCGGAATCGCAATTGTAAAACGCGCTTTGGAAGAGCCACTCCGCCAGATTGTTGAAAACGCCGGAATGGAAGGTTCTGTAGTTGTTAACCGTGTGAAGGAAGGCAAAGGTGACTTTGGTTTCAATGCACGCACCGAAGTTTATGAAAATCTTTACGAAGCCGGTGTTATTGATCCTACCAAAGTAGCCCGGATTGCACTCGAAAACGCTGCTTCAGTTGCTGGTATGTTGCTCACAACCGAATGTGTTTTGGTTGAGCACAAAGACCCTAATGCACCAGCACCACAAATGCCAAATATGGGTGGTGGCATGGGCGGAATGATGTAAAATCATTTAACTCCACATAAATCAAAAACCGTTCTGTGCAAACAGGACGGTTTTTTTATTGGTTTGAACACAAGAATTTTACATAAACCTCGTTTAATCAACAGTTGGTATTTTATTTACCTTTGTATGCAATACCAAATAAAAAGACATATTATGAATATCAGGGTTTTCATGCTGCTTTTTATAGGAATAATGAGCAATTCAACGATAATAACTGCCCAAACTAAAACCATTCCGTTTGATCAGGATGTAAAAAAAATCAAGTTTCAGGAAGTGATTAATGAAACAGGAACGCAGGATGAACTCTTTAAACGTTGTGTTTATTGGTTGAACAGCTATTATAAAGATCCTGTTCGTGTTACGATTGTACGCGACGAACCCACAGGGAAAATCATGGGGAAACACAATATCAGGTTGAAAAATATTGACAAAGACAGTATTGTCAGTGATGGCCCTACTGTTTTTTATGAATTTACTATTGAAGTCAGAGATGAGCGTTTCCGATATACTATCACCGAATTGTTACTAAAGAGTGCTTCACGCTTCGAGATAGAACGTTGGCTCGATAAAAATGATCCGTTGTATAACGAACAATATGCCATTTACCTCGATCAGATTGCTGTCTTTGTTGAAGAATGGGCTACTGTTTTAAAAGAGAAAATGAAACCAGAACCAACGAAGAAAGTGGATTCATGGTGATAATTTTGATTTTTTCATTGATAATGCGTTACTTTGCGGTACTGAAAGCATTGTCATTCACTTAAAATCACCGCGATGCGAAGGAAAAGAGATATTATCATCAAAGGGTTTTCAAAACTCCTCAAAGAAGAAAAACTCAAGCTTGTGGCTGAGTATTTCGAAAATCCAGGTGAAGTGATTACACTTTTGAAGAGTTTCTGGCATAGCGATGAAAGTCAGCAGAAACTTTTTGATGAATTCAGTGAAAACACCATCACCAACTTTTACATCCCTTATGGAATCTCTCCCAATGTTCTGATTAACGGACGAAACTACCTCGTTCCGATGGTGATTGAAGAAAGTTCAGTAGTCGCTGCCGCCTCCTCCGCAGCAAAATTCTGGAGCGAGAGAGGTGGTTTTCATTCAGAGGTACTAAACACAACTAAAGTCGGACAGGTACATTTTAGCTGGACCGGAGAGCCACATACCCTTTTTACTTTGTTACCCGCCATTAAAAACCGGCTGATTGAAGACGCAAAACCCATTACCGCCAATATGGAAAAACGTGGTGGTGGTATCGTTGGCATTGAACTCATCGACATGACCGACAAAATTGCGGATTATTACCAGTTGCGGGCGCATTTCGAAACCAAAGACTCCATGGGCGCCAATTTCATCAACTCGGTGCTTGAAGAATTTGGTCAATCATTAAAAATATTCCTTGCCGAGCAATACCAGCTGTCGGATGATGAGAGACAATGTGAAATCATCATGGCTATTTTATCTAATTACACACCCGAATGTATTGTAAAAACATGGGTCGAGTGTAAACTCAGTGATCTTGATAACGTGGACGAAAGACTCACCGGCGAAGCTTTTGCGCGCAAATTTGAGAAAGCAGTGAAGATAGCTCAGGTGGATATGTACAGGGCAACCACACACAACAAAGGAATTTACAATGGTATTGATGCAGTAGCCATTGCAACAGGGAACGATTTCAGAGCTATCGAAGCTGCCGGTCATACTTATGCTTCAAGAAACGGACAATACGAAAGCCTGTCACGGGTTGAAATAGATAACGATACTTTCCGATTTATACTTGAAGTGCCGTTGGCACTTGGTACAGTTGGCGGACTTACCGCGCTGCATCCACTGGCTAAACAATCACTCGAACTGCTTGGTAATCCATCCGCTCCCGAATTGATGATGATCGCATCTGTGATGGGAATGGCCAATAACTTTTCAGCTGTGAAATCGCTGACCACCAAAGGGATTCAGGCCGGACACATGAAAATGCACCTGTTCAACATCCTCAACCACTTCAAAGCCAGCGACAAAGAAAAATCAGCCGCAGTGGAACATTTCAAAGATCAGAAGGTTTCATTTTCAAGCGTGGGTCATTATATCGCATCCATCCGAAAATAAAGTGAACCACCCATTACAATTCAGATCAAACGGAAAACTATTGCTTACAGGGGAATACCTTGTGCTAAGAGGTGCGAAAGCTTTGGCTGTTCCATTAAACAAAGGTCAATCCATCGAAATTGCTGAGTCAGATAATGATGGACATCCTCATTTGTTATGGTTTGCATTTGGTCCTGAGAAACTCTGGTTTAAAACCTCTTTCGAGCTGCCTTCTTTGGATATCATCGGTACCGACGACCGGAAACGATCAGCAAAACTACAACTTATCCTTCTCACGCTTAAACAGTTGAATCCATCCATTTTTGACGGAAAGTATTCATACAACATAAAAACCCGTCTCGATTTTAAGCCTGAATGGGGATTTGGAAGCAGTTCCACACTTATCGCCAATCTTTCCCGCTGGGCAAGGGTTGATCCCTACACCTTGCTTAACTTGTCTATTGGCGGATCTGGTTATGATATTGCCTGTGCATTGTCAGACAAGCCTTTATTTTACCAGTTGAAATCGATGCGACCTAATGTTCAGTCTGTTGAATTTATGCCATCATTTCATGAAAAACTGTTTCTGGTATATCGGGGTAATAAACAGGATTCAGGCAATGAAATACTACGTTTCAATCAACTGTCCAAAGACATTGATATGGAAACGGCCGTTCAGAAAGTAAGTGAGATTACTGACCAGATCGCCCTGACACACACTTTTTCGGGTTTCTGTGATCTGATGGATACGCATGAATCTCTGGTAGCAGATTTGTTACAGCATCCGCCATTAAAAACGAACTTTCCCGATTTTCAGGGGCACATCAAATCACTTGGCGCATGGGGTGGTGATTTCTTTCTGGCCATGTCAAATCTATCTCATCCTGAGGTTGCAGACTATTTTGCAAGCAAAGGTTTACAGACATTATTCAAATACAAAGAACTGATATTCTGAGATATGCTGAACAAAAACCTTCATGAACGATATATCCGGGAAGCATTTTCCCCTTCGAATTATTCAGCTTTTCAGACGACGATCATCTGGCAGAGCCCGTCAAATATCGCTTTGGTGAAATACTGGGGAAAACACGGCAACCAGCTGCCAAACAATCCTTCGATTAGTTTCACGTTAAGCCAATCGCGCACTGAAACCAAAGTGAAGGTTAATTATAAAAAACAACAGAAGGCAGCTTTTCGTTTCCTCTTCGAAGGCAGTGAAACGCCACAGTTTGGCAGAAAAGTTCAGGATTATTTACTTTCACTTCTCCCCTACTTCCCTTTTATTCAACATCTTGACTTCGAAATCGAAAGTCGTAACACCTTCCCGCATTCTTCAGGCATTGCCTCCTCAGCCTCCTCGATGAGTGCCCTCGCAGCCTGCCTAACTGATATTGAACTTCAATTAAAAGGTGATGTATCAGGAAAGATTGATATGACCAAAGCATCTTTTATGGCGCGATTAGGTTCAGGAAGCGCTGCACGTTCGGTGTTTTCTTTGGCTGCTGAATGGGGAGTTACAGAAGCATTACCAAACAGCAGTGACGAAATTGCAATCCCACTGGAGCAAATACTTCATCCCGTATATAAAACATTTCAAGACAGCATTCTGATTATTCATGGAGGTGTTAAATCTGTATCAAGTCGCGCAGGCCATGCTTTGATGGAGACCAATCCTTTTGCTTCACAACGATATCAGGAAGCCAATAAACAAACAATCAGTTTAATTAAAATATTGCAGACAGGAGATCTGGATGCTTTTATTCAAATAACTGAAACTGAAGCCATGCAGCTTCATGCACTTATGATGGTGTCGGAACCATCCTTCATTTTATTGCAGCCCAATTCCCTTGCAGCCATCACAGCAATAAGGAATTACAGACAGCGCACCGCAGTTCCACTTTGTTTTACGCTTGACGCAGGTCCAAATTTACATTTGTTATATCCTGAGGAATACCGGACACAGGTAATTGAATTTCTGCATGAAGAATTACTACCCTTGTGTTACCAGCAACAATGGATTGATGATAAAGTTGGTCTGGGAACCTCAACAATTTCAAGTTTTTGAATAAGCCACGCGACATATACCATGGCAAAATCATGCTCTTTGGCGAATACAGTCTGATCTGCAATTCGATGGGATTGGTTGTGCCTTTCCGCAGCGTTTCAGCCAGATGGGATTGGATTAAACAATCGGAGGATCTTTTCAGTATAAAATCAAACAGTCATTTAAAGGGTTTTCATAATTTTCTTGCTAACAAGCAGGAATATTATGAAATACTTGACTTGTCACAATTGAAAAAAGACCTGGAAGACGGATTGTTTTTTAGCTCGACTATACCTCAGGGCTATGGTGTCGGAAGCTCTGGAGCTTTGGTAGCCGGCGTTTATGAGCGTTATGTAACAAACCCGTCGCATGAGGATATCACCACGCTACGTTCCATCATGGCAGGAATGGAGGCTTATTTTCACGGCAACAGTTCGGGGATCGATCCAATAAGTTGTTATCTGGGCGAAACAGTGCTGATTGATGAAAACAGTAACATCAGTTGCGTAGAAAATCCGTTGAATCTGGCAAACCAATCAATGAAAGTCTTTTTGGTTGACACAAAACTACCACGTGAAACAACCATACTGATGCAGCATTTTGATGCACAACTTCATCAGTACAGTTTCTTTAAGAAATTACGTGATCAACTTATACCATCTGTCAATAAGGCTATTCAGCATTTCAGAAAGGGAGATTCAGTCCCCTTTTTTCAATCAGCACATACAATTTCAGCTTTTGAATATACCTTTTTTGAGCCGATGGTACCTGCGGAGATGCGCAATTTCTGGCAAAAGGGTTTGCAAAACGGCGATTATATCATGAAACTTTGTGGCTCAGGCGGTGGTGGTTACTTGTTGGTTTTTGCGACTAATGAAAAATTATTACACCCTATAACTGAATTTTTTGAATTAATACCTTTGCAATAAGCTATCACTTTCGATCATGATTCTGACCGGAATGATTTGTAAATATTTGCTCTTTACTATTTAACTACATCTGACAATTTCAAGATAATGCTAAACCAACTCCACACGCTTTTTCATCCTGCACAATACCATGGTCAAGGAAAAACAAAACGGTTTTTTGAAGGCTGGTATTACAAAGTTGTAAATGCTGATGAATCAAGGGCTTTTGCTTTTATTCCGGGCATCGCAATGGATGAAAATGGTTTGCAGCAATCATTTATTCAGATACTTGACGGAAAGAAACTGACAGCTGAATACCACAAATTTGAAATGAGTGATTTTTTTTTCGAAAAACACAAATTTGAGGTCAGAATATCATCCAGCTTTTTCGCAATCAATACAATTAAACTTGATTTACCAGATGTTACAGGTGAGTTAAATTTTGAAAATCTTGTGCCATGGCCCTGTCCCTGGTATTCGCCCGGTATCATGGGACCCTATTCATTTGTTCCGTTTATGGAATGTTATCATGGAATACTAAGTATGAACCATACAATCCATGGAAAACTGACAATCCATGGTGAAACAATTGATTTTACAAACGGTCGTGGGTATATCGAAAAAGACTGGGGACATTCATTTCCTGATGCTTATTTTTGGATGCAGACCAATCATTTCAGTCAGGACGGAATCTCGTTAAAAGCATCTGTAGCAAAAATTCCCTGGCTGGGTAGTTCTTTTGTGGGTTTCATTGCCGGAATATGGATTCATGACAGGATCATCAGGTTCACAACCTACAATTCAACTAAACTTATCACATCATTTGCCGATCAGAAAAAAGTTGAGCTTGTCATGGAAAACAAGAATTTCAGGCTTGAAATACTTGCACTTCGCGAGGCTGCCACCAGTCTTGCTTCTCCGATCTCAGGTTTTATGGATGGCCGTATAGAAGAAAGTATGAACGACAGAATTGAGGTTCAGCTGTATGACAAAATCAACAAAACAATACTTCTAAATGATACCGGAAGAAATGCCGGATTGGAAGTTGCAGGAAATATTAAAGAAATATTCATTATGCAAAGAAGTTAATCCTGACTCAAACACATCAAATGCAATTATCTTAACAAAAAAAGCTGCCAATCACCTCTATTGGGTGCTTCCACGTGTCATAAAAGCATTAAAAGAAGAGGGTTACGAATTCCGGAAGATCGAATTCCCGAAAGTCCGTCGTCTCTTTTACTCTCCGGCAATACAACGACTGCGCCGTTTTCGCAACAATTTGAGGCAATTCAGCCGTTGGGCCTAACCAGTTCCTGCGGAAAACTATGTTAAACCATCTTCTGGCTCAATCGATATGTGGCCAGAATCCGATGGCATTACTCCGCTCATTTTATAACTCCCGCCCGCCCCTTAGAACTATTCTATTCTATCATTTTATCGTCTGTTTCACTTTTTATTGATTGAATCTTTCTTATTTTTATACCTCAATTTGTAGGATTCCACAATATTTATTTGGCTGACTGACTAAAATATCCGGTAGCTATGACAGACAATAGTTTCAGAAAAGAGAAGATTCAGGGATTAACCGAAGAGGAGGTAAAACTAAAAAGAGGAAGTGATGGTTTTAACGAATTGCCCTCTTCAAAACCTAAAAATTTCTTCAATCTGACACTTGGGGTTATTCAGGAGCCGATGTTTTTGTTGCTTGTGGCCTGCGGAACACTTTATCTGGTCCTTGGAGATATTCAGGAGGGTCTGATGTTACTTGCATTCGTTTTCGTGATTATGGG
>CAJBPB010000213.1 GCA_903957365.1 uncultured Bacteroidota bacterium | reverse complement strand
GGCCTGTTAAATTTTGTCGCATAAAAATCAATAAAATGCAAAAGAAGCGGTTTAATATCCTCAGTTCTTTCCCGAAGTGGAGGTATATGTATATGTATTGTGTTTAAACGGTGAAGCAGATCAAGTCTGAATTTTTTTTCATCAACTCTTTCATCTATATCAAAATTGGTGGCAGAAATAATCCGGAAGTCTGTGTTTATCTGTTTGGTGTCGCCAACACGGGTAATCACTTTTTCTTCAGAAGCACGAAGAATTTTGGCCTGAAGATTGAGTGGCATATCAGCTATTTCATCCAGAAAAAGCGTGCCCTGGTTACTGACTTCAAAAAAGCCCATTTTATCATTGATGGCCCCGGTAAAAGATCCCTTTTTATGACCGAAAAATTCACTTTCAAGCAATGAATCTGTAATAGCGCTGCTGTTTACCGCACAAAAAATATGATCCTTCCGTTTGCTCGAGTAATGAATAATTCTGGCAATATTTTCCTTACCAGTACCACTTTCCCCGGTAATAAGCACATTGGCATCGGGGTAATTTGCTGCGGTAACGGCATAATTGAAAACTTCAAGAATCTGAGGGCTGATGCCGATAAACTGCCGGTCAATTTTTTCTTCCAGTGTTTTTGAAATCAATGAATTTCTTTCTTCCATCTGCGTCAGCCTTCGTTGCAATTGGAGAAATTTTTGTGTGCGTTCGATTGCGATCTGAATATCAATATGACGGAAAGGTTTTCTAAGATAATCGAATGCACCGAGGCGCAAGGCTTTGATAACAGTATCCATATCTCCATGGGCCGAAACAACAATGACTTCCATGGATGGATACTGTATTTTTACTTCCTTTAGAATATCCAGACCATTTACTCCTGGTAATCTTACATCAAGAATGAGTAGGTCGATATCGCGGGAAGCCAGAATTTTTCTCGCTTCAAGCTCGGTATTCGATTCAAAGGCGACAAAACCTGAATTCTGAAAAAATTCGAATAACTCTTCGGTAAACTGTTTTTCATCATCGAGAATCAGAATTTCAATTTTTTCATATTTTGTCATGATTGTTTCTTGTTTTGCAGCGTTAAAATAATCCTGATGGTAATCCCTTCATAAGAATTCCTGAATATTTCAATTATTCCATTCATCTCTTTGATAATCTGGTATGAGATTGATAATCCAAGTCCCGTGCCTTTTCCGGCATCTTTTGTGGTGTAGAATGGAAGTAAAATATTTTCAATATCGACTTCGCTGATTCCGGTTCCGTTATCAGCCATCTCAACAATCAGACACTGATTTTCCTGATAAGAAATGATGTCTATAAACATTTCATCGTTCGAAAGATGGTTGTCTTTCTTTTCCAGCAGGGCATCTTTTGCATTCGAAAGCAGATTGAGTATCACCTGTTCAAATTTAAAAGTGTTGCCAATAATGGAAGGTAAATTCTCTTCCAGTTTGATATTCAGTCTGATTGCCAAATGTTCGAATTGTTCTGACATCATTGAAACCGCATTGGTAATACTTGTGTTAATATCAAAACCGGTTAGAACAAAGTCATCATCGCTTCTTGAAAAGGCTCGCACGTGATCAATAATATTTCTAATGCGGGCAATATTCTCAAATATTTTATCCGATTTTTTCTTGAGATATTCTTTTCTGATCTGTTCATCTTTATCGATTTCGAAAAGAACATTATCCATAGCAAGTGAAATTATATTCAGAGGTTGGTTTATTTCGTGCGCAATTCCTGAAGCCATTTCCCCCAAATTTGCCATTCGGTCGGCATGAAATTGTTTCGCTTCCATTTTTTTTCGTTGTGAAATATCACGGATGGTAATCATGAATGAAATTGGGATTCCATTGGGTCCCTGAATAAGGGTAGCGCTTGTTTCGGCGGCAAATAGAGTCTGATTTTTCTTTTTCAGTGTAAGACTGATATTCTGAACCAATCCTTCGCTCATTGTCTTTTCAATATTTTCTTGAACTGTGTTTATTTCCTCATTCGGCACAAACAGAAAAATATTTTTGCCAATGATTTCTTCTTTGGATTCAGCGCCAAATAGTTCAATTCCAATCTCTGAGACTTCGGTGATGACGCCTTTCAAATTAATTAGTAAAATACCATCCGGAGAGGCATTCAGCATGGTTTTGTATTTCTTTTCACTTATTTTCAATGCTTGTTCAGTAATTTTGCGTTCGGTTATATCCTCTGACATTCCCAATAAATACTCGGGTTTTCCAAATGAATCCATTATCGCTACTTTCTTGGTATGGAGAACCCTGATTCCCTTGTTTTTGGTCTGAATACTTTCTTCGTAAATATCCAGCATCCTTTTGTCCTGCAATACTTCCCTGTCCTTAAGAATAAAAAAATCAGCTTGTTTTTTGGGGAAGAAATCATAGTCATTTTTGCCAATTATTTCTTCTCTGCTCAGGCCAAGCAGTTCTTCACCGGCCTTGTTGAACCTGACGAAATTTAATGTTTCAGCCTCCTTTAAGAAAATCATATTTGGAATATTCTCAAAAATCAGATCCAAAAAGCTATTTGCCTTGACCAGGGCTTCCTCAGCCCGCTTTCTTTCTGTTATATCCTGCACGGTTCCAATACTTCTGATGGGTTTTCCTTCATCATCGAATTCCATGTGACCTTCAGCAAAAATATTGTGTAAAGATCCATCTTTGTGAATAACCCGATACTCCAGCGCCGGTAAGTCGCCTGATGTGATGTTTCTTTTCATGTTTTCGGTGAAAACACCTACATCATCAGGGTGGAGAATACGAATGATTGTTTCAGGGCTGCCATCATAGGTCAATGGATCGATATCAAAAACATTATACATTTCCTTCGACCACTTGACTGTATTTGTGTTAATATTCCATTCCCAACTGCCTATATGCGCTATACGCTGGGCTTTAGCCAGATTTGATTCACTATCTTTAATAAGATTCTCAGCAAGTTTTCGGTTTGTAATATCAACCATAACAGTCAGGAAAAGTAATTTTCCCTGACTCTCAATTATCTCGCCAGAGAAAAGACCGTCAAGAATTTTTCCCGATTTGGTTCTTATCTGCAGCTCCAGATCGTGAATAAAACCATGTTTACTTAATTCTTTTTGGGCTATTTTTTGTTTTTCTGGTTGAATAAACATGTCCAGTTCATGAGCGGTTTTTCCAATTATTTCCTCTTTGGAATATCCAATTTTGGAAATGAATGTTTCATTAACATCAGTAAAAATACCGTCAGGCATCGAGCTGATAGCCATAAGTGCCGGATTACTGGCAAATATTTTATTAAATTTCTGTAAAGCTTCCTGTTCAGCGCTTAAATCTTTTGAATAACCAAATATGCAGGCTTTGCCATCCCATTTACCAAACCAGATGCGTGTTTCAACCGGTAATAATGAACCATCTTTTTTTGCCAGTGGTAAAGGGCAAAAGTCACGTTTGCCGTTAAACATATCTCCTATTATCTGTTCAGCCTCTTTCTGTAATACTTCGGGATGCATATCCAGAAGATACATGTCCAGAAGTTCATTAGCCGGATAACCAAGTTTTTCTGAAACTGCATTATTTGCGTAAATTATCTTTCCTTCCGGTGTTCCAACAAAGATCATATCAATCATTGTCTCAAAGAATGTCCGGAAATTGGCCTCACTTGATTTTAAACTTTCTTCCAGTATTTTTTGGTCAGTAATATCCCAGTTGGTACCGATCATTCGCAGCGGTAATCCTGAGCCATCACGAACAATGGTTGCCAATGCTCTGATGTGGTGGTCAGATCCATCGGGCCAGCATATCCGGAATTCTGTATCAAATTCTTTTTCTCCTTTAATTGCCGATTGATTTTCCATTTCACACCGAACCTGATCGTCAGGATGAACATATGATAGCCAGTTTTGATAGGATAAGTTTAAATCTTGATTTTTAATGCCATAAAGTCTAAACATATGGTCATCCCATGTGATTTTTTTGCTTTCAATATCAAGATCCCAAACGCCTATGCGGCCTGCCCGTAAGGCCAATTCCAGTCGCGTGGTTATTTGTTTCACTTTTTCCTCAGCCAGCTTTCTTTCAGTGATGTCAGTCAACGAAGTAACACGCACTTTTCTTCCTTTATAATGCATAGTCCTTCCGCGGATATTGCATGGAAATGTTGTTCCATCTTTTCTTAAAGCCCTTACTTCATAAGGCTCTTCGTGGTTTGATTGCATGTTTTTCAAGACAATATCCCGGTCTTCAGGGGCGATCCAATCTGTTCCCTTTTTCAACAGGGATTCTTCTGAAGTGTATCCAAACATCCTTTCGGCTGTCTGGTTTTGTTCAATAAACAGTCCCTTTTCAGAGATGAAAATGGCTTCAAATGAAGCTTCAGATAAACCCCGGTATTTTTCTCTGCTTTCTTCAATCTCAGCCTCGGTCTGTTTGCGCGCAGTAATATCAATTACATTCAGCAGACATTGTTTCCCATTTCCAATTACCTGACCTTCAATGAAAACATACTTTGGTTCATTGTCTTCTGTTTCGATAACTACTTCACATATTTCTTTGGTTTTCGTAATAAAAACATTTTGAAAGAATTCCTGAAAAACAGGAAGTGTGTTTTTTGAAATAAAATGATCGAAGTAATTATTTATTAGTCTTGGTCTCTGATTGCTGATTCCAAGCATCAATCCGCCATTATGATTCTTTTCTTCGATTTCTTTGTTAACTGACAGTATAAAATAACCCGAAGGAGCAAATTCAAAGAGTTCGCTATATTTTTCATAGGCGGCTTCTGCCTCTTCTTTGGCGTCTGATAACTCTTCATTCGCAATCTCTATTTCCAGCTTGCTACTGTGAAGGGATTCTTCAAGTTCGACCCGATGGGTGATGTCTTTGGTGAATCCAAGATAACGTGTGTCACTCAGTTTAACCGCTTCAATGGCCCACCATCGTTTTGATCCATTATGGTGTTTAAATGACAAATCAGCTTTTAAAACACCGGTTTGGGTAATTTTCCGAAAATGGATAAGTCCAACCTCAAGTGAATCTTCATGGATTATATCTGCAACTGACATTTTCAGGAACTCTTTTTCCGAATAACCTGACATCTTGCATGCAGCTTCATTAACTTCTATATATTTTCCGTTTTCATCTATTACAAATACTCCATCAGGCGCGTTTTCAATATAACTCCTGTATTTTTCCTCACTCTTTTTAAGTGTTTCATTCGTTCTTATTAGTTCTTCTGCTGTTTTTTTAAGTAAAGCATCCTCTCTGATTATGGTTTGCTTCTGATTGAAGAGGTCAAGAAAAACATTGATTTTACTATGAAGTATCCGACTGTTTATTGGCTTGAAAATATAGTCAACAGCACCTGATTCGTAACCTTTTGAAATATCCATCTCATTAAAATGGCTTGCTGTTACAAAAATGATGGGTATTTTATCACCAATTCTTCCTTCATTAAGTTTGATAGCCAGTTCAAAACCACTCATTCCAGGCATCCTGACATCAATAATAGCCATAGCTAACTCTATGTCATGTGTTTTTTCGATAGCATCATAACCTGAAACCGCTTTTATCAAATTAACCTTTATTCTACCAATTATAGTCGAAAGTAACAGAAGATTCTCTTCCGAATCATCAACAATCAGCAGATTAGGCAAGGTTTTACTCTTGTATGTGTTCATTATTCATCAATTTGTGGGTTGAATTGGGATGTTGTAATAAATACTCCCCCCTTCTATTTTTTTGAAATGACAGCCAGTATAAATGTGGCTTTGCAGACTCAGAGAAAAACTGAATGATTGTAATGCTCTAGTTATCAGCGATTATTCATAAGATTTTTTTTATCAAGAGCACGAATCGGAGGCTTGCCAAATTGTTAGGAGTTTGCTCTATAAGAATGAACCGTTTAAGAATTTTGTAAAGATAAAAAAGATAAGATGGACAAAGCAAATATTTTTTTGCTAATCACTATGATGGTTTTTATTCTAAGAAACTTTATGGATTTTATTTTTGAGTAGTTTTTTGAAGAATTAAGTCTTCAGACGAGGCAAAATTGACGTTAATAGCAGCGCTATTGACGGATATTTTAATGAAGTATGAGG
>CAJBPB010000212.1 GCA_903957365.1 uncultured Bacteroidota bacterium | reverse complement strand
GTCAATATCCTGGCTTCCACCAGCTTCAATAAGCCTGGCCGATACCCGGATGTCTCCAATTGCCATTTTTTTAAGAATTAAAATGAATAACCCAATATTTCTGAATTTCTTCGTGTTTTATGAATCAATTATTCAAAAAAACTTCACTTTAACAAAGATAATCAATGTAAGAGCCAAAACAAATATTTCTTTATGTGAGTATTGACCGGTCTTAAAACGCTTTTAGGCAAATAAAAAAAACCAACCGTTATTTTTTGATTACAATTTCTTCTTTTCCTTCTTTAAAGATCACGGCTTTATTTTTTCGGCCATCGATAACAATCTGCAAAGGGCCATCGAACCGTATATGTCTTACAAATTGATCTTCATAAATAACCTGTTTGTCTTTCAGATATTCAACATCATAAAATCCATCATTGATAAATGGATTAAGCGTGAAATATCCGACGCCAAAGGAAGTAAGGTTCTGAAAAAAATGCGTTCCCTGACTGGGATCAATCCGATAGTTATCGAGACCAGATTCAATAATGACCCTGGCAGCTGATATCTGTGGCCATTTCACAGGAATACCTAACCAAGGATCGTTAGATCCCCATCTTCCAGGCCCGATTAAAATGTAGTTTTTATCTTCCTTTAAAAATATACTGTTAATGGCACCAATTAATTCAGCAATTTCCCTCGTTTTTGAAGGATCAAACACATCGGGTTTTACATAAACTACGTCGTGAATATTATCTATTATACCGTTTCCCAACGCATGATCGGCCATAATCAAAGTGTTTTCTTTCTTAATGATATCGAAATCAACCTCAATGGCATCATGGATGTTTACGATTGGACGGATCTGTAAAACATAAAACATTTTCTGAACCCCCGGAGGTTTGTTCAGTTCCACGGCAAACTCTATTTCAATAGGTTTGCCCATTTCTCGCTGTCCAACCTCAAGCACTTCCCGCAATATTTCCGCCATAGGGAAAGTGTTATATTTTAAGATATTGGAATAAGTAACCAGTTTTTTTCCTCCATCCTGGTAACCATCACGAAGTACATTACTTTCATAATCGTAAGTAGAACAAACCATTTGAAGTGCTCCATCCGTTTCAGCATCATTAATCTTGAGTTTGAGCAAATTGGTAGCATCATCCACATGGGGTTGAAAACTTCCGGGATTAAGATCCAGGGCATAGAAGTATTTTTGCGTTTCACGAAGTGCAAGATCTGGCTGGCTGGTCTGCAAAACTTTCTGAGGGTACTTGGGTGAAAAACGCAAAGATTGTCCACCATCAACGATATATTTACCTAATCCAAGGGCAATATTGGCAATTCCATCCTCAGGCTTTTCAGGAGGAATCGGATAAAAATTGATTGAGCGCGCAACCCCTGAGCATGCAGGATAATATCTTGATTCATAAGATTTCCCACAGACTTCCTGAATTACAATCGACATTTTCTCCTCGTCAATCATATTTTTTGTCGCCATCATATACGCTTTGCTGTCTTTGTAGTAAGCAGAGGCATACACACTCTTGATTGCCAGACTTAACATTCTGATCATCATCCGTTCATCATTCTCGACCATCGGAATCATGTAGGTACTATAAATTCCAGCAAATGGCTGATAATGTGAGTCTTCCAATAAACTTGAGGATCGGATTGCAATTGGATTCCGTACAACAGAGATCAAAGTGTACAAATCCTCATGAATCCTGAATGGCAAACGCGCATCTATAAAATGTTGTAAAATCTCATCATCCGTTAATTCATCACTCAGGGCAACTGCGTATAAGTTGTTCTCCTCCATAAAATCATCAAAAACATCTGTGCATAGCACAACAGTACGCGGAATCCCAATGGTTACGCCGGTGAAACGATCGTTGAGCCGGTTACGTTTGATAAGCGAATCAAGAAAAGCAAGGCCCCTGGCTTTGCCTCCAATTGAACCTTGCCCGATGCGGGTAAATGACAGGTACTCATCAAAACTTTCACGGTTGAACTCAGCGATAACACCTTTTGCCTTGTTTAACCTGAAATTTGCAATGGCATCGAAAACAAATCGTTTTACCTCATCGGTATCAATGAAATCATCAGATGAAAAAAGTTTAAACAAATCAGCCAACGGGAACAATGCTCTGGCTCTCAACCATTTTGAGATATGATTCCGTTCAATATGGTATTGTAATGACTCGCTTGGAACCTGAAATATTTTATCCTGCAAGGACTTTAAATCAGCCGCGCGCAATAATTCCTGACCTGTACGCGGGTCTTTAAATACAAAATCACCAAAAGCAAAATATTCTTTGATAAAACGACGCAACTCAATCGAAAGTGTTTTCGAATTTTTATTAATAAATCCCACCTTGATTTCCTTTGCAATCTCTTCATTCTCAGCATCAGATGATTGCAGAAGCATAGGCATATATTTGTCATTTTTTTTAACAACCTGACAGAGACGGATTCCAGCTTTTGGATCAATTTTACCTTCACGCATATATGAAATATCCGAAATAATGCCAAGAATATTCTGCTTGTATTTTTTATATAAATCAATCGCTTCCTCATAGTTTGTAGCGAGCAGGATCTTGGGCCTGCCTCGCATACGAAGTGTTTTCTGGTGCTCATTCAATCCTTCTGCCATAAAGGATTTTGATTGATTGAAAATAATTTTATAAATATTTGGCAGGTAACTGCTATAAAACCGAATCGAATCCTCAACCAGTATAATACATTGCACACCGATTTCCTTTATATCGTTCTCGGCATTCATTTTATCCTCAATCACCTTTATGATGGCGAGTAATATATCCGCGTTACCCAACCAATTGAATACGTAATCAATTGCCTTGAGTTCTTTACGGTCAATTTTAAGGGATAGTTCGCGTGAAAACGGGGACAAAACAACAATTGGAACGGAAGGATATTTGCTCTTCATTTTCTCGGCCAGAACGAAGGTTTCTGCCTCTTCGGCACTCAGCATGGCAATGACCAGATCAATCTTTTGTTCTGCCATGGTTCTGCATGCTTCCAATTCACTTGTCGCAAGATAAAAACTCGGTGGATAACGGAGGTTGAGCGATACATATTCATTAAAAATCTGTTCATCAATCCGCCCGTCTTCTTCCAGAATGAAGGCATCATAGACAGAAGAAATCAATAAAACATGATAAATTCTTTTCTTCATCAGGTTGGTAAAGGCGGTATCACTGAACCTGAAAGCACTTTTTCGTAAATCTAGGCGAATTGAAGTCATAAACGGAAATGAATGATAGGTAAGACGAAAATTGAATTCAATGCAAATATAACTTTTGCTAGTCAGAACCGGGTGACTGAACAATAAAAAAAAAGACCGGAATAAATCCGGTCTTCTATTCTTTTAGCAGTTGCAGCTTCCTGATCCGCAGGATTCAACCTCAACATCCGTTTCACAACTACCACATCCTCCCTCACCGTGGTGGTGATGGTGATGACCTTCTTTTTTTGATCCTCCACCACAGCAGCTGTCGTCGGGTGTTCCACAACCACAACCACCTGAAGGTGCAGGATTTAATTCTTCAAAAGTAGCTTCACGGACATTCAGTACTTCGCCAACAGTGTATAAAGATTTTCCGGCCAAAGGATGATTAAAATCCATCGTAACTGCATCATCTTTCAGTTCGGTAATATAACCGTTGAAGGGATTTCCATGGTTGTCCATCATCGGAACTACTTTACCCAAAACCAATGTATCAGCTTTTAATTCGCCATTGATCATGAAAGCTGTTTTTGGAATATCCATTACCATTTCATCTTTATAGACGCCAAATGTTTCCTCAGGAGTCAACAGAAACTCAAATTTATCTCCTGATTTTAATCCAATCAGTTTGTCTTCAAAACTCTGCATCAGCCGGCCCAGACCAAAAACCAGCGTGCGTGGTTCACTTACTGATGCCTGCTCAAGCACATCGCCCTGCGCGTCTTCAACCTGAATACTGTAGGCCAGTACACCTACTTTATGTTGCTCTATTTTCATATCTGAAAGTTTGTATTAATATCAATTCAAGCTGCAAAAATACTATTTATTATTTAGACAGATTTAAAATAAGAGGAAATATTGTGACCATTTAATTTTGAAAATCCATCTCCTTTGAACTTTTTTCAAAAACATTTGCACAATCAAAAAATTATCCTTTATTTTGCACTCCCTTTTGAAGGGCATAATCATTTAAAATAAAGCGCGATGTCAAAGATTTGTCAAATAACCGGAAAGAAAGTTATCACAGGAAACAAGGTTTCTCACTCAAACAGAAAAACCAAAAGAACATTTGAACCTAATTTGCAAACAAAACGTTTCTTTGTGCCAGAACTTCAGGAATGGGTGATGTTGAAAATTTCAGCAGCCGGTATTCGTATCATCAACAAAAATGGCGTTTATGCCGCTTTGATGAGTGCCGAAGCCAAAGGTCATTTGTACCGTTCCTAATACAGACCCAAAAATATTTCAAAAGCTGCCTACAATCAGGCAGCTTTTTTTATTTAAACCTATTCACCGATAAAATAAAAACCGCTCAATTCAGTTATCTTTGAAGCAATTTCAAACTATGGTTCCGGTGCGCTTTCTTTATCTTATTTTCTTTGGCTTTTTATCCTTTGTTTCCTATTGCCAGCAATCAGCAGTGGTTTATGGCCGTGTAACTGACGGCAAAGGTAAATCCATCGAATTGGTAAATGTTGCGATACTTGGTTTTACAGGAGGAAACACAACGGACTCAAAAGGTAATTACGAATTGAAGATGCCAGTTGATACCACAGTGGTTATCGCTTTTTCTTTTGTAGGTTATCAACCTCACAAACAAAGGATTAAACTGAGTGTAAATGAACGAAAACAACTCGATATCATTTTAACTCCTATCTCAACCGAACTGCCTACTTCGGAAGTGCGTGACCAGCGTTTACGTAGTACAACACTCAACAAACTCAATCCAAAACAAGCACAATTATTGCCTTCCATCAGCGGTGGCATCGAGGATCTGATCAAAACGCTACCAGGCGTTTCATCCAACAATGAATTGAGTTCACAATATACAGTGCGCGGAGGTAACTTCGACGAAAACCTTGTTTATGTAAACGGTATCGAGATTTACCGGCCTTTTTTGATACGGTCAGGGCAACAGGAAGGGCTCAGCTTTTTGAATCCATCCCTGGTTTCAGGTATTTCTTTTTCTGCCGGAGGCTTTAATGCCGAATATGGCGATAAATTATCGTCTGTACTAGATGTAACCTACAAAAGACCAACCGAAACGGCAGCTTCTATAGGATTAAGCTTACTTGGTGCTGATTTTCATATTGAAGGTCGAACCGGTAAAGAAAAACTCACTTATTTGTTGGGAGCACGGTATAAAACCACGCAATATATATTGAACGGACTGGAAACTCAGGGAGCTTATCGTCCTGATTTTACTGATATTCAATCGCTTATTCAATATCAGTTTAATAAAAAGTGGGAACTTTCCGTTTTAGGTTATTACTCGCGTAATAAATACGAACTCGTTCCCGAGAGCAGGCAAACTGATTTTGGAACTTTCAATGAAGCATACCGATTGAATATATATTTTGATGGTAAGGAAGTTGACCAATACCAAACAGGTTCAGGCGCAGTAACACTTAGTTTCCTTCCAAATCAAAATCTCGATTTGAAACTGATTGCATCCGCCTATTCAACCACTGAAACCGAAACGTATGATATTCAAAGTCAATACTGGATCGGATTGCTTGAAACCTCTACTGGCAGCGAGCAATTTGGCAATGTTATACAAGCACAGGGGGTTGGTACTTTTATTGAACATGCTCGTAATTACTTCGATGCAAAAGTCATTAATATTGACCATAAAGGAACACTTATTCATCATGCCTCTGTTATGAAATGGGGAGTGCGTTATCAGCATCAGGAAATTGATGATAAAATAAGTGAGTGGGAAATGATTGATTCAGCAGGCTACAGTTTACCGAATCCACCAGCTTTTCCAGGAACGAGTAATCCGGTTAATATGGATCTGGTTCTGAATGAAAACATCAAGTCACACAACATACTTACCACAAACAGTGTCAATACTTTTATTCAAAATGCATGGACCTTCGAAGGTAAAGATCAATCATCCTATACTTTAACAGCCGGATTGCGTGCAAATTACTGGGATTACGGAAAGGAAATTCTTATCAGTCCAAGAGCAAGTTTAGCATACAAACCGAACTGGAAACACGAAATGGTATTCCGTTTGGCAACAGGTATTTATAATCAGGCGCCATTTTATCGTGAAATGCGTCTTTTCGATGGATCACTTTACACAAACCCACATTCGCAACAATCGTTTCAGGTAATTCTGGGAAGTGACCTGAATTTTAAAGC
>CAJBPB010000211.1 GCA_903957365.1 uncultured Bacteroidota bacterium | reverse complement strand
GGTTTAATAATCTCATCTTTGAAATACCAGACAATTTGCATTCTAAGACGTGACTTTCAGCCCAGATTACAACTCTGAAGGTTAGCCTTATCCGACCTAAATATTCAAACTTTTAAAGTATATTTTATTCATTTAAAAAAAATATTACACATGAAACGGTCAATGATTTGGTTTGTAATTACGCATAAAATAAAAAATAAATTGTAAAGAAGAATAGTTTATGTTTGTCCGCTAAACTAAACTAATTAATTATGAAAAATCTGTTTTTATCTTTAAGCCTGGTATTATTCACATCTATCGTTTCTATCGGACAAACTACAATTACGATCACCAACAATACAAGTGAAGATTTGTATGGTCTTTACACAAGTGGTACCAAAGGCGACCTGTTGCCTGAAGATTTGCTTGAAGTCAGTAATTATGCATATATTACCTATCCTGAAGGATATGATTGTGAAGTTGTTATTCAAATATCGAGAGATAATGAAGGGGAAGAGGAAGTTGCTTACGAATTTGAATTGGATATTTGTGAAGCAAAAACACTGGTCATTTACGAGACTTATTATTTGCTGAATGATGAGAAATTTAGATATGATCAATAAACATAATTTTTGATTATCCAAAATCATCTGTGTTAAATATAAAACCCTGTAAATTATAAGTTTACAGGGTTTTATTTTAACAGGAATCTGAATTTATCAGTAAATGAATACTTTACTTAAGACCTGAATGGCATTGTCACCAGTTTTTTGGTTTGCTCAATAAACTGACAGCTACAGTGCGAGGATTTCGTTAATGATAACTTCGACTGTGCTATGTTTAACACCTTCCTTGTCTTCCCAGGTGTTGGTGGTGAGTTTGCCCTCAATCACAATTTCTTTGCCTTTCTTGACAAGTTTTTCAACG
Organism: uncultured Bacteroidota bacterium; assembly: GCA_903957365.1. Taxonomy (GTDB): domain Bacteria; phylum Bacteroidota; class Bacteroidia; order Bacteroidales; family F082; genus CAJBPB01. The sequence continues at coordinate 5,156 of CAJBPB010000211.1, read as the reverse complement.
ATTTCGGCAGTTTTGCCCCAGGCGACCAGATTGTGCCATTGGGTTTCTTCGACGCGTTCGCCTTTGTTGTTTACATAGAAATCGTTGGTGGCCAGCGTGAAACGTGCCATTTTGCGATCGTTGGTGATTGTTTTTACTTCCGGGTCCATTCCTGGGCGGCCAATGAGTTGTACTGAGTTGCGTAATGTTGACATGATTTTAAGAGTTTAAGGTTTGTAAAATTTGAAAGTTTGAATTAATTGAAGTTGATTGTTAAGATATTTTTTCGATTGGCATCAGTTGATTGATCACAACCTGAACATTCGTGTGTTTAACGCCTTCTTTGTCTTCCCATGTATTGGAAGCGAGTTTGCCGACAATTACAATTTCTTTGCCTTTTTTGACAAGTTTTTCAACGATTTCGGCAGTTTTGCCCCAGGCAACCAGATTGTGCCATTGGGTTTCTTCGATGCGTTCGCCCTTGTTATTGTAATAGTAATCGTTGGTGGCGAGTGTGAAACGTGCCATTTTACGGTCATTTGCGATGGTTTTCACTTCAGGATCAATACCTGGGCGGCCAATGAGTTGAACGGAGTTGCGTAGTGTTGTCATTTTGTTTGATGTTTAATGTTTGTTAGTATAATTAGTTTGTGAATGAACGATGGAGCAAAATTAGGGTCATGGTTTCCAGGGAGTCGTATAACAAACAATTACATACGTATATAAGCGTTTGTAATCGTTTGTGAACGGATATAGTGCAGAAATACAGTTAATTATAAATTTTGTATAATTTGATTATTTGCGATATTATGCTTAAATTCTTTTCTGATCACTTATTTCACCGAAGAGGAATTGTCCGGTTTGTATTAATAAAGTATGATAACTGAGTAGGTAACTGCCTTTTTAACACAATATATTTTGCTGGATCAAGTATTTTGCAGTGCAGTTATCTTCAATTTTTACAAAATCAGGTATAAATGTTTTTTATGTTTCTTTTATTTGGTCGCAACTAAAAAGTATTACTATAAAATACAGATATACAATAAGATAATTCCGTATTTAGGCGAATTCGTATAAATAGTCGCATCCGTTATTCAATCGTTTGCATTTTCAGATTAAGTTGTAACAAACTTATTTTGTACCTGATTAATTAAACTGAAATGAGAAAAGTTGTGATCGCATCTGCTGTACGTACTCCGATCGGGAGTTTTGGCGGCGCATTGTCTGGATTGTCAGCTGTGGAATTAGGTAGAATTGCAGCGGTGGAAGCCATTAAAAGGGCTGGTATTACTGCTGATATGGTTGAAGAAGTATTGGTTGGTAATATATTGTCAGCTGGTCTGGGTCAGAATGTTGCCAGGCAAATTGGAATTCATGCAGGTATTCCTGAGACTGCACCGGCTATGACAATCAATCAGTTATGCGGTTCAGGATTACGCGCTGTGATGTTGGCTTCCCAACTTATTCAGCTGGGTGAAGCTGAGATCGTGCTGGCTGGTGGAACCGAAAGCATGTCAAACGCGCCGTATCTGTTACCCAAAGCACGCAACGGTTACCGGATGGGTGACGGCACCATCGTCGATAGTATGATTTTAGACGGATTGACTGATGCTTTCAACAATTACCATATGGGAATCACGGCTGAAAATATTGCTGAGAAATGGAATATTACACGTGAAGAACAGGATCGATTTGCAGTAGCGAGTCAGAATAAAACTGAAAAAGCACAGCAATCCGGCCGGTTTTTCGAAGAGATGGTTGAAGTAGTTATTCCGCAGAGGAAAGGTGATCCTGTCATTATAAATCAGGATGAGTTTCCGAAAGCAGGCATGACCTACGAAAAACTGGCAAAACTAAATCCGGCCTTTAAAAAAGACGGAACCGTAACCGCCGGCAATGCCTCAGGTATCAATGACGGAGCTTCGATGCTGATTATCATGAGTGAAGAAAAAGCCATTGCGCTTGGTATTACGCCCCTTGCTGTGATCGAAACAGCAGCGTATGCTGCCCTTGATCCGAAGATTATGGGTTACGGACCCGTTCCTGCTACCAAAAAAGCACTGGCCAATATTGGATGGAAAGTAAGCGATATACAACTGGTTGAAGCCAACGAAGCCTTCGCTGCCCAGTCGCTGGCAGTTGCCAAAGATTTGCAGCTGAACCCCGATATTGTAAATGTGAACGGAGGTGCCATCGCTCTGGGGCATCCTATTGGAGCATCAGGCGCCCGCGTATTGACAACCCTTATTCATGAGATGAAAAAAAGGGATTTACAATGTGGATTGGCCACCCTTTGTATCGGCGGAGGACAAGGAATTGCCATGCTGGTATCGAGGTGATTTTGCAATCCGAATGCTGGTTCTACCAAAAGAAACAACGATTATTTCATCAAATAATCAGCAATACTAATAGATTTTGACTTTAACCTGGCGTTCAGTATTCCTGTCAGGGAATGAAACAAAAACATAATTAAAATAAAATGAGTAAGTTAGATAATAAAGTCGCCATCATTACAGGCGGCGCTGATGGAATAGGAAAAGCTGCAGTACAGCGTTTTGCACTCGAGAATGCAAGTGTCATCATCTGGGATATGAACGAGGAAAAAGGAACTGCACTTGCCGAAGAAATGGTTGGTCAGGGTTTTGCAGTTAGTTTCACGAAAGTGAATACGGCAAATTTCACGGAAGTGGAAACTGCTGCTAAATCTGCTTTCGAGAAATTTGGAAAAATCGATATTCTCATTAACAATGCAGGAATAACACGCGACAGCACACTCAAAAAAATGACACCCGAATCCTGGCAGCAGGTGATTGATGTGAATCTGACTGGTGTATTCTATTGTATCAAAGCGGTTTCCGAATATATGGTAGCCAATAATTATGGCCGTATTATCAATACTTCATCGGTGGTGGCATTGTACGGAAATTTCGGTCAGACCAATTATGTTGCAAGTAAGGCAGCACTTATCGGTATGACAAAAACATTAAGCCGGGAATTAGGCAGAAAAGGAATCACTGTGAATGCGGTTGCTCCTGGTTTCATTGCGACTGAGATGGTTGCCAAAATGCCCGAAAATGTGTTACAAGGGATGAAAGACAAAACGCCGGTTGGCAGGTTGGGGAAACCTGAAGAAATTGCTTCCGCTTATCTTTTTCTGGCAAGTGACGAAGCAGCTTTTATCACCGGAACGGTTTTGAGTGTTGACGGTGGAGTAACTATTTAAAGAATAAGTGATTGTATATGAATAGAAACGCAGTCATCCATGCTACTGGAATGTATGTTCCCGATAGAATTATCCCGAACAGCTATTTCGATACACTGTTGGGCGAGGAGGTTAGTACCTGGCTGGAAGAGAACGTGCATATATTTGAACGCAGATGGTGTGCCGAAAACCAGTCAACTGCCGATTTGTGCATGGAAGCTGCCAGAGATGCGATGCAACGTGGGAATGTTCGTCCCGAAGAGATTGATTTATTGGTGATCTCGACAGATACACCCGAATATATTTCACCTTCAACCGCATCCAAAGTGCAGTATCTTTTGGGAATGACCAATGCCGGAACTTTCGATCTGAATACTGCCTGTGCCGGATTTGTTACGGCCCTTGACCTGGCTGCAAAATATATCCGTTCAGATGAAAATTACAAAACTGTGATGGTTATCGGAGCGTATGCCATGAGCAAGTATTTAAATATGACCGATAAAAAAACGGTGACCTTGTTTGCGGATGGTGCTGGTGCAGTGATTCTGAAAGCAGAAACAAATACTGACAATGGATTTCTGGCGAGTCAGTTGATCACCAAAGGTGAATACTCCGGTTATATGGGTATTTATGCTGGTGGAACTTATCAGCCAATAACGCAGGAAGTAGTAGCAAACAATGATCATCTGTTGAAATTTGTGACTAAATTTCCAAAAGAACTGAATCCACAAATGTGGTCGATGATGGCACAAACACTGAATCAGCGTATTGGTGTCAATTCGAATGAAGTGGATCATTATTTCCTTACGCAGATCAACATCAATACAATCTGGGAAACAATGGATATATTGGGTGTGGATCGTGAGAAGGCACCCACCATCATGCATCATTATGGATATACCGGTTCTGCCTGTATTCCTATTGCCATGCATGAAACCATCACAAAAGGGAAAGTAAATAAAGGTGACCTGATGTATTTCATAGGTTCAGGTGGCGGACTGGCTTTTGCCAGTGCAGCTTTCAGATATTAGTGTTTTGAAGAAATAAAATCAAAAAAAGAAATAAACAGCAATAAAAACGTTTTAATAACAAAGAGATAAGCAATGGCTTCTTCCGCACAGGTGACCGGCGCATGGATTCTGGTAATCCTTTACATCACCGCCATATTGATTATGGTTTTCCGGAGTGCTTCAAAAACCAAAAGTATAGGTGACTATGCGCTTGGCAGTGTTTTGTTTTCTCCGGTAGCGGTTGGTTTATCCCTGGCAGCATCGATGACAAGCGCTGCTACTTTTGTAATCAATCCGGGTTTTATTGCCAATTACGGATTTTCAGGTATCATTTCCTATGGAATTGTATTGCCTGTTGCATCTATGGTATCATTGGTTTTTCTTACTAAAAGTTTCCGTAAACATGGCCAGACGGTGAAAGCACTCACGCTTGCACAATGGATTGGCGACCGTTACAAGAGTAAAAACTATGCGTTTTTTATGGGAGTACTGGCCTTGCTGCTGCTCACATTTATCGTTCTGATTGTTGTTGCTCTTACAAAGGTTTTGGCAGGCGCATTGAATGTAGGCGAATTGCCTGTGATGATAGCCATCGTCGTTTTCGTGTTTGGTTATATGATGTTCGGTGGAGCGAACTCGATGGTGTACACGAATACCATTCAGGCCATTATAATGATAATTGTGGCAGTTATTTTACTGACATCAGGATATGAACATTTCAGTAATGGAATCGACAGCTTCGTACAGAAATTGGCCGCCATTGACAAAAATCTGGTTTCGCCAACCAATCCGGGCAGTTTGTTGTTCCGCGATTATTTTGAAATCATATTCGCTCAGCTGGTGGTGGGTATCGCCATTGTGGTACAGCCGCATATTATTACAAAATCGTTGTTGCTGAAGCGCGAAAGTGATGTAAACAAATATCTTATCACTGCCGTAACTATTCAAACATTGTTCTTTTCGGT
>CAJBPB010000210.1 GCA_903957365.1 uncultured Bacteroidota bacterium | reverse complement strand
CCTCGATGGCCACTTTTGTTTTAAATTCTGCGGTGTGCCGTACTCTTGTCTTTTTCATTGGACTTTGGTTTTAAGGTTTATACTCATTTTTTAACCTTAAGTTTCTGTCCAGTTTTATGGGACTATATCATTTAGACCGTATTGCTTTTAACAATGTATCAAAGGCAATAAGTTCAGGGAACCTTATCTCCCCATCAATATTATGGTGGGGGAACCTATGGCCGATCAAAAAATGCCATGATTTCATAATCTGAGCAAGGTGTGCAAGGTCAATAATCAAATGTGGGATTTCAAATCGTTTGCCTAAGTACATTGCGATAAACAAAGCATCCGCCCTTTTGGAATCGCCGGCATAATTAATAAAATGTTCATCAAAATATTTCAAAAGCCTTTCTTTATTGGGCAGAACATCAAGATACGTAATAGCCTCCTGGAGTTCTTTGCGCGTTAACCAATTGCGGATATGTTTAATTTTAATCTCATCCGGATCATCAAAACTTCCGACAGGAATCAAACTGAACTCGATAATCTTGGCGATACAAAGAAGTAAATCATTGGGATACAATTTTTTCTTTGTTGTAAAAAAACCTTCCTTGGATAATAGATTATAGAGGGAAATCGCCAATCGGTATTTGAATTGTCGCGTTTGAATATTCTCATCGAAGCGTTCAGGATATCTTGATAAATCAATCTGCCAGTTTTTATAAGCAAGATTATTATAATGCTCTTTAAAATGTTCAATGAACTCTTTACTAAGCCATGGATGATTAATTCTAATCGATTCATCTTGAAATACAAAATTAACATAACTTAATTGTGCTGGACGTTTTGCATTTCGACCATTCAGCCAAGCTTTATCATCGATTTTCTCGATCAAACGAATAACCTTAGTCGTCTCCTTTTTTGCGGCCGTGATTATCTTCTGATTTTCTGGATCATTCCAGAATGCAATGCCACCATCAACATATTTATATTGAGCTGTTGCAATTATTTCAAGGATTAAATCACGGATTGGTAAAAGTTTGTTGTCATTTATTACATTGAGAATTTCAAAATGAATGTTTTTTGGAAGAATCAGTCGGCAATATTTATTTTGTGGTTGGTAGCCATCGATGAATGCTCGTTCATCAAAGACTTCTTTAAAGTATTTTACAAGAATTCCAAGTTGCCAGTTGTTATAACGAATATAGAAATCATATGGAGGCTTTTCGGGCATATGATACAAACTAACCTCGGTAAAACCTTTTTCTTTTCTCGCTTCTACTAATTTTTCATCATCATGGTCGAATAAATCGAAGTATGGGATATGATGCTTTCGTGATTCGCAATAATAATGAAAGACATAAGTATACCTCCACCAGTTAGATCGCTCCCAATCAAACTTATAGTCCCCGAATTTTATATCGCCCTTTTCATCTCTGGTTTGTTTCTCGTCTTTTTTCATTGGGCATCAGTTAGAAATTCAGTTTTATCCTGCTTGCAGCATCCTTCTTTTTCTCATCAATAATCTTGGCGTAAATCTGCGTGGTTTTCAGGTCTTTATGGCCAAGAAGTTTGGACACCGTATAAATATCAGTACCCAAAGTTAATTGTAATGTGGCATACGTGTGCCGGGCGCAATGAAAACTTATTGACTTGGTGATTTTGGCTTTCATAACCCATTGCTGCAATTTAAGGTTATGCCAGGCACTGTATTTGAGGCCGATGAAAACTCTGTCGGCAGGGGAGGTGCGTTCACCAAGTAGCTGTAATGCCTGTTCTGAGATGGGAAGGGTTTCGGCTCCCTTGGTTTTCTTTTGCCTGAAACGGATATAGTTACCGATCTCCTTTGAATGTTGGACCTCCGACCAGGTCAGCTTCTGAATGTCGGACCAGCGGAGTCCGGTTAGCGCTGAGAACAGAAATGCTTTTTTCAGGATTGGGAGTTCACATTCGGTATTGGCCAGATTCTGAAGTTCATCGAGCGTTAGAAACTCTCGTTGTGGTTCACCTGGTTTCACTCCTTCAACTAAATCAGCAGGGTTGCGTTGGATGATACCTTCTTTAAATGCCTCATGTAAAGCTGCTCTAACCTTATTATAATAGGAGGATTGAGAATTTTGTGAAAGACGTGTTTTGGCGGGTGTCTCGGCTTTCTTTTGAAGAAATTCCTTGAAGTCTTCAAGCCAGCGTTGGTCGATCTGAGCAAACGTGACTTCGAAGGTGACAAACTTTTTAAGGTGTTTGAGGGTGCTGTCCCAGTTGCCGTAATTTCCTAAACTTGCAGCGCGTTTCTCAGTCAGGTACTCAAAATACCGGAGAAAACTTCCTTTCATTTTACCATGATCCTGAAATCCGTAGAGTCCATTTTGAAGTTCCAGGTGTCGCTTTGACCGGATTGATTCGGCCAGTGCAAGGTTATTTTGGTTTTCATCTTTTTCCTCCTTTGTCAGTTTCCCCTTTTCCGGTTCAGGCGTTAGGTACAGTTGAAGGTACTCGTACTTGCGTTTACCCTGGTGATAATAGTCGATGTAAAGACTGATCTTGTCACCTTTTTTGCGTTGGCGAAGTTTGACGGTCATACCATATTAATTAAAGAGGTTATCAATTTCTTTGCGTTTCACAATAGTCCTGCGACCGATTTTTCCGATCTTCAGAGTCCCCTTTGAAATCATTCGCTGGATTGTTCGCCGGCTTGCACCCAGTAGGGTAGCAACCTCGCCAACACTGAGAAACTCTTTTTGTTGAAGGCTGGGATCAAATGTTTGTAGTTCCTGTTCAGATTGGTTCTGGACCTCCTGAAAGGATTG
>CAJBPB010000209.1 GCA_903957365.1 uncultured Bacteroidota bacterium | reverse complement strand
GTTCCAATCTGGCCGCCTTCACCAAAAACGGCGCTGGCTGTATAAGTTGTGTAATTGATTGGCAAAGCCGCTCCCAGACTATCCTGTTTCACAAAAACAGCGCGTTTGGCACCATTTCCATCGGTCCAGTTAAACGAAAACTGCGTTGGAGCCACATTGCCTGCAATTATATTGCTTGCTTGTGTGCTCGGGGGAAGCAAGGTAATGGTGCTGACAGTCAATGGATTATTGGTTGCTTCCGTTATATTATACAACTCAGAGCCTGTTGCCCCGTTGTATTCACAAACCATGATTCTGTATTTGGTCCCTGGCAGAAGTTCAGATATAATCAATTGGGTTGCATAGGTTGATCCATTGTAAACACAGAACCAACCGCTTGTTCCTATTTGAGAACCGGCTCCAAATGATGCATTGGCTGAATAGGTACTGTCATTTACAGGTGATGCCGAACCAAGGCTGTCATGTTTAATAAAAACAGCGCGTTTTTCTCCATTACCCTGAGTCCAGTTCAGTGAATATTGATTTGTTGTTATATTGTTAAATATTATATCAGTTGCCTGTGTAGTCGGGGCAAGTAATGGCAATGTTTTTTGCGTGAATGGATTTCCACTCGCTTCACTTGTATTATAAAGTTCCAATCCTGCCTCTCCGTTGTATTCACACACCATTATTCTGTAATTGGTATAAGTCAGAAGACCGTTTACCATGATGTCAGAAGCATGGGAAGATCCGTTAAAAACGCAATACCAGCCCGATGTTCCGATCTGACTTCCGTCACCAAAATTGGTATCTGGGGTATAGGTTACCCCATGGACAGGTGATGCCGCTCCAAGACTGTCGTTCTGTTTCATGAAAACGGCCCGGCTGGAACCATCACCATCCGTCCAGTTGAATGAAATATGGTTCATTTCAACCGTATTAACAAGCAGTCCGGAGGCCTGTGTTGCAGGTGGGGCTGCCATAATATCTGACCATGTACTGCCAACACGGATAGCATCAACAACAACCCGTTCAGCAGGCGCATATTGCCGCAATGCCACTGAACCAACATTCGTGATGTTCAGTGTTTCGGTAAAAGTTGAATTTGCTGTAGCAGGTTCTGAGGTTGGCAAGGTATTAAACACAAATAAAGAGGAAACTTTTGTAGCGATGTCATACTTCAAAACCAAAAGGGTGGGCGTATTTGCAGTGATCGGCGCATAGGATGTTGGCGCTTCAATTGCAGATCCAATTCCAACTCCGGTTCCGGTAGCGTTTACCCAAACCTTACCAAAGAAATAGCTGGTCGAAAGGGGATTTGTACTGAGATGAAGGAAATTCCCGGCAAAATTCGAGCTTTGGGCCTGAAAAATAAAAGAGACATACACAGTGCCTGATGTTTGCATAGAAAAGGTCCGGCTATCGTCTTCCCCGCTATTATCCAGATTGGCAGCACCTCCGACACCTGAGCCGAGATAACCGCTGAAACTGAGACCGGTTGTGACATCAATCGGATTAGATCCACCACTTGCATGGGCTGACCAGCCATGATCGGTAAGTAATTGTCCGACAGGATAATCGAAATTATCGACCATCAGGATCTGAGATTTTAATACTGAACTGCCCAGAAAGGAAAGGAGGCAGAAAACAATCATTGCTAAAGGTTGGTTTTTCATAACTTTAAGATTTATATCACTTTATTACATTTAGATTCATGTCGGGTCAAATCATGCCATGCATTTAAAAAAAATGATGATTTGCCAAAATGATAATCCTATGTTCTGGAAATGAACTCAGCATCATTTTGTCAAAAATTAAATAATTTTTTGGCCTTTGATTCAGTGAAAGGAAACATATCTGACTCATCAGGTCATAAAACCTTATTATTCATCAGATCAAGCGATACTTTTTTCTTTATTATACCCGGGGAGAGTATGTCAGTAAAAATAGTATGTTTTTATTAAAAAATAAACATATACACCTAACATATTGAAATTTAGAATCATTATAAATTAGTGATGGGCATTTATTCCTGGGATTTCTTATAAAAGTGAGAATGAAGGTGACTGTGACAATATTGATAAAACTAATCAAACAGCGTTTATCATCTCATCTTTATCAACCCCTGCAAAAACAAAAAGGTCTTTTTCTTAACATTTTCGATAGCCATAAAAATACGGACTGTTGGTTTCTGTTTTAGCACAATACAATTAAGATTAATTCTAAATATCGTGTTGGACGCAATTTTCATAGATTTTTAATGAATAGTATTTATATTTGTTCTGGTACTCTCCCCGGGTACGGGAAAAAGAAAAAAGGTTATAGTGTTTTTTGATGCAGGATACGGATCAAAAAAATGATGTTTCAGGATAAACCTGATTCTGGCGTAACCATTTATTTAAAACTTTGACCTCACTTTATGAACAGATTCATTACAATTTAATCGTTTCCCACAGACAGTAATAAACAGGATTTGGCAAGTAATTGGTCCAATTCAGATTCAGTCAGTTTTAGAAGATATTCCAGCCAACAATTTTTGAATTTTAGTAACGAATTCTTTAAACTGACCAATATGAAACGAATTTCCATTCTTTTTTCACTATTATTAAGTTATGCTTTTACAATCGGCCAGGTGTATATCCTGAACGAGGATTTTGTAACAACCAATGGAACAACTCCTCCTTTTGAATGGAGTAATTACAAAATCACCGGGGCAGCCAATGATCTCTGGCATTTTGATAATCCGGGTGACAGGCTGGTGAATTTTCCAGTGACTGCACCTTATGCTGTTTTTGATGCAGATACCGTTTCTGGAAACGGACAAGCTGAGAAAGTTAGCTTGGAGTCTCCGTTTTTCGATGCTTCCATCAGTGATTTCATCCTGCTTTTATTTGATCAATCCTTTGTTTCGGTAAACGGCGCTGTGGCGATTATTGAGGCCTTCAACGGAACCGACTGGACTGAAATAAAACGCTTTACTGCAAGCACAGGCAATTCGTCTTCTGAGGTAGTTGATATCTCATCAGTTGTGGGTGGTATCACCAATGCAAAAATTCGCTTTATCTGGGAAGGACAAAGCAAAGGCTATTGGGCGATTGACAATGTTTCTATTTTCGCTCCATTGCCTGTGGATGGTGGATTGGTGAAATTGGATAGTCCTGTGTCACCATTTAACGAAGGAGTGCAACCCATCAAAATAACCGTTGGCAATTTTGGTTACCAGAATCTGACATCCAGCACGATAAAATGGAAGATGAATGGAATACAGCAACCCAATTTTACATGGAATGGCAATCTGAGTATTGGCCAGACACAGGAAAATGTACAGATTGGAACTTATAATTTCACCGGTAATCCAGTAGAAGTAACAATCTGGCAGTATTTTCCTAATGGTGTTGATGATTCTAATCCTTATAATGATTCAATTAATAAAATTATCAGACCTTCCCTATGTGGTGAATACACCATTGGTGGTTCGAATCCTGATTTTTCTAATTTCACTGAAGTAGCCAATATTCTTAATGTTGCGGGAATCTCATGTCCGGTAGTTTTTAAAGTAAGAAATGGTGATTATAATGAACAGTTTGTACTGGAAGAAATACCAGGAAGTTCAGCACAAAATACCCTTAGTTTCGAATCGGAAAGTGGTGACAGTACGGGTGTTATAATCAGAAGTGAAGTTTGGCCGTCAACAACAGTTTTGCTCAGGAAAACCAAATTTGTGCATTTTAAGGAAATTGGTTTTCGCGGTGCATACAATGCCATGCAGCAGAGCAATACATTTCAAATCGTTCTTGAAAACTGCTATTTATCAGGATATTTTGCATTATTACTTGATGATCAGTCAAACAATATTCATGTAAATAATTGCCTCACGCAAGGCGGAGATTATAATATTGGTATCAGGACAGGATCTCACGATATTGATATTTCAAATTCAGAAATTAATGGTGGAAGTTGGGGAATAGTTGTTCAGAACGGAATTCAACTATATGCAAATGTTACTATTGCTCGAAATTCTTTCTCCGGACAAACCTATGCTTCCATTAACACAAGCGGAACCAGAGGGATTGTTATAGACGAAAATATTATCAATGGATACAGCACAGGAATATATGCAGACAATACATATAAAATCACAATAAAAAACAATAAAATAAATTCAATTTCTTATACCAACTGGCATAATAGCGGTATTCATTTTGAAAATACAACGGATACCGTTAATATATATAACAATTTCATTCATACAAACGGAAGTTTTAGGAGTGACGGGATTTTCCTTCAGAACAGCAACCACACGAATGTATATTTCAACAGCATCAATATTACAAATAATGAAATAAGCCGGACATCGAAGGGATTATGCATTCTGGGAGGCGATCAGAATGATATTCGCAACAATATCACCAGTATTGATTTTGCTGGATATCCGGCATATCTGGCCGGAGGTTTCACGAATCTTACAATGGATTACAACGATTTTTATCATCCGGAGGGTTTAATCGGTCAGATAAACGCAACCGATATCTATTCATTGGCCGAATGGCAGTCGGTCTCAGGTTCAGATATGCATTCCTTTGCCGAAAATCCTTTTTTTAATTCAGGTAGTGATTTATCGATAAATCAGGCTGTATTGAACAACAGTGGAAATCCCATTACCGGAATTCCAAATGATATCGATGGAAATCCTAGAAATGCATCAAATCCTGATATCGGAGCCAGAGAATATCAGTCCTGCTTTTCAGACGCCGGAATTAATAAAATCACAGAGCCTGAAAGCCCTGTTTCTTCCGGTCAGCATGAAGTGAAGGTAATCATTCAGAATCAGGGAACATCCTTATTGAATTCTGCTATTATTCAATGGGAAGTGAATGGGGAGCCTCAGTCTCAGTTCAACTGGAGCGGGAGCCTCCCGGAAAAGGCAAACACAGAACTTTCAATCGGGACATATAATTTTCAGGGTGGGATTAGCACTATCAGGGCGTGGACAGAGTTCCCCAATGGTGATGCTGATTGCAACTTTCTGAACGATACCTCAGTCCGGTCTCTGACAGGTTCATTGTGTGGCGAATATACCATTGGTGGTTCAAACCCAGATTTTTCGAACTTTACAGAGGCTGCTCTGGTTCTGAATTCTGCCGGTATTTCGTGTCCGGTAGTGTTTAAAGTTAGAGACGGGGATTATTATGAACAAATCATTTTTGAAGCGATTCCGGGTAGTTCTGCCCAAAATACCATTACGTTTGAGTCGGAAAGCGGTGACAGTACTGCTGCGATTATCAGATATGAGGTTTGGCCAACCACAGCGATACAGATTAAAAATACTGGACACATCCGTTTTAAAGAAATAGGGTTTCGGGGTTCATATATCCCATTGCAGTTAAATAAAGTAACTGATTTTCAATTGGAAAATTGTTATTTCAGTGGCTACTATAACCTTGCAATAGATGATTCTTCAAATCAGGTTGAAATCAGTCGATGTTATTTCCAGGCAAGCGATTGGGCATTGGGGGTTCGTTCAGGTTCGCATGATGTGCAGATTCAGAATAGTAAATTTATAGGAGCAAGCTATGGTTTGGTGGTCCAATCAGGACTTCAGCAACCGGCAAACGTGCTTGTTTCTGACAATGAATTTGTCAGTCAGAGTTATGCATCAATAAATATAAGCGGTTCCAGATCAATCAATGTTACCGGAAATCTGATAAATACAAATAGATGCGGCGTTTATTCAGATAATACAAATAATCTGAATATTTCGAACAACCGTATTCACATTTTATCTCAGCCAGACTGGTATAACAGCGGCATCCATTTTGAGAATTTAACAGATTCAATAAACATATTCAATAACTTTATCTATTCGTCCGGGATTTATAAAAGTGAAGGAATCTTTCTGCAAAATAGTTCCAGGTCAAAAGTATATTATAACAGTATCAATATTACAAATACAGATGTTGCCTGCGACAGCAAAGGATTATATATAAACGGCGGAGATCAGATTGATTGTAAGAACAATATCTTAAAAATTGCCAAAGGTGGCTACCCGATATATAAAACAGGTACTTCTGTTAATGTATCGATGGATTACAATGACTTCTATCATCCCGATCTTCTTGTAGGTCATGCAGATATAACAGATTATTATTCACTGGCAGACTGGAAAATCGCTACAGGACAGGATCAGCATTCCTTTTTTGAAAATCCGTTTTATTCTTCAGATTTGGATCTTTCAGTTAATCAGACGATCCTGAATGATGCAGGGTTACCAATTTCGTTAGTTCAAATCGATATTGATGGAATAATCCGCAATTCCAACCACCCGGATATTGGAGCAAAAGAATTCAATTCGTGTACAAACGATGCCGGAATAAATTGGATCAGCGCTCCGGTAAATCCAGTACCATCAGGAAATCAATCTGTTAAAGTAGTTTTGCAAAATCACGGAACTACCACATTGACTTCAACAATAATCCATTGGAAAGTTAACGGGCAATCCCAAGTACCTTTTACATGGAATGGTTCATTGAATGTACTTGACAATAAAGAAGTTACAATTGGAAATTTTAATTTCTATGATGGATTATTTACCATAGATGCATGGACATCACTTCCAAATGGCTTGTCTGATTGCCGGCCGGTTAATGATACAACAATTAAAATTATTTCATCTACTTTGTGCGGTGAATACACCATTGGAGGTGCATCACCTGATTTTGCAACATTCACTGATGCCTTAACTGCATTAAATCAGTCAGGAATCTCATGTCCGGTAACATTCAATGTCAGAAACGGAGAATATATTGAACGGCTCTTTATTAAAAATATTCAAGGGTCTTCGGCAAACAACACTATTACTTTTCAGTCTGAAAGCAGTGATAGCAGTGCTGTAATCATTCGTTTCTCAGATTATAGTACTTCAACTATTCAATTATATAAAAGCAGGTATATTAATTTTAATAAAATAAGTATACAAGGTTATTGGGGATTAATGGTCGACAATTCCGAGTACGTAAATCTCAATAACTGTTATCTTACCAATGGATTGTGGGTCAGAAGCAATTCACAGTTCATTACCATCGAAGAATGCAATTTCACAAGTTTAATCACGCTTGAATCCGGATCAAAACACATCGGTATTTTTTCGAATGAATTCAATGGAGGTGGCATCAACATGGGAAATGATTGGACTAACTATGTAAGAGATGTTGAAATATTGAATAACAATTTCACGCTGGGAGCCGGTATTTCATCTTATTATACCAATGGAATAATTGTCAAAAATAATCATTTCATTAGTAATCAATCCGGACTGAGATGTTATAGTTCTAATAATGTGAAGGTTACAGAAAATCATTTCAATATTTACCAAACCCCGGGATGGGATAATTATGGTCTGAGGTTCGAAAGCATCGATACGCTGATCGTAAATAACAATTTTATTTTCACAAACGGTAATGCGGCCGGAACAGGGGTACTTCTGAATAATTGCTACCATTCTCAACTATATTTTAATAGTCTTAACAGAACCAATCTTGAAGGGCAAAACGGAGGATGGGGAATTTATATCATAGGTGGAAACCTTAATTCAATCAAAAACAACATCTTCAATATTCAGAATAATGGATACCCTGCAGTTATGCAATCAGGTACGACAGGCTTTTCATTTGATTTCAACGATTATTACTCTTCATCGGGTATCATCGGAAAATATAATGATCAGGATTACCACGATCTTCAGTCCTGGGGAGCAGCCACACAGGGCGACGCAAATTCCAAAAATGTTCCACCCTATTTCGCTGCTGATGATAATCCTCTGCCTTACCAACGCGATTTCAATGGCGGAGCGATTCCAATTCCAGGTATATTACTTGATATCAATGGAATGATTCGCAATGATCAGGCACCTGACATCGGTTGTGTGGAATTTATGATCGACTTTGGTGTCACACAGCTTATCAGTCCAAACCTTGATTGTAACCACGGGCCGGCTGATACCGTTACAGTGTATCTGCGCCAGTTTGGTGATGTGCCGTTTAAAGATTTACGATTGTCTTATCAGGTGAATGGTGGTGCCATTTATACCGATACGATCATGGGTACTATCTACAATGACCTGATCTATACTTTCAGAAATCCGGTAAATATGTCAACCGATGGTGAATACTACTTCCGGGTATGGCTTATCAATACAAGAGATGACAATTTGAATAACGATACCCTAACTGCAGTCAGATATTCTAAACCGTCTCCGGCAGTTGATTTCTCCTACGAGAACAATTGCAGCGGTCGCGAAGTGTTCTTTACAGGAACTGCCACGGTGCTTGATCCTTACTTTATCGAACGCTATGAATGGTATTTTGGGGATGGTGATACTTCTCAGATTCAAAACGCGGTGCATACTTTTGAAAATGCAGGTACACATCAGGTTACTTTGCGGGCTTACAGCAATGCTGGCTGTTACAATGAAATCACCAAAACGGTTTCGATTGACGAATACGAAAAGATGCTGTTCGATCTTGCACAGACCAATGAGATCTGCAGCAACACCTGTAATGGTGAAGTTACAATCAATGTCAGTGGTGGACAAAGTCCGGTGCAATTGTTTTTTAATGATCAGATCATCACACAAAACACCATGGGCAATCTTTGTCCGGGAGATTATATCATCCGGGCTGTTGACAACAAAGGCTGTGAGATTTCTGATACTGCTAAAATTATTACTGAAAACGCCATGACCCTCGCAGTGCTGGCTGATCCGGTTCAGGGTTATGCTCCATTTGATGTGGAACTGTCAGCCCTGGTTACGGGTGCTGCTTCGTACGAATGGATTTACAAAGGGGAAACCATTGGAACGGAAGTCAATTCTACTTTTTCGATGAGCGATCCGGGTGATCAGTATATCAGACTGATTGTTAACAGCGGACCACCCAATTACTGTATTCTGGAAGATTCGGTCAGCATAAGGGTTG
>CAJBPB010000208.1 GCA_903957365.1 uncultured Bacteroidota bacterium | reverse complement strand
GGCGTAAACGTTGATGGTATCGGCGGACCAGCCAGTTTCTCATGGGCTGTTAAATTTGATCCTTCACAGTTGGAAGACTTCGAAGGCGCTTCTTTGACCAAAATCAAGATTGTTGCCCGCACAGCTGCAGCAAACGAATTGCGTATCTATGAAGGTACCAATGCTGCTACTTTGTTGCACACCCAGACTTTAAGCGGTTTGCCAATTGAGGAATGGTCTGAAGTTGAACTCACAAGTTCTGTAGCTATCGATATCACCAAACAGTTGTGGATTACAGTTTACACCGATGATGGTGCCAACTATCCAGCTGGTTGTGGTAATGGCATGAATGAACCTAACGGAGATCTGATCACTTTGGACGGATCAACATGGGAACATTTATCAGACTATGCACTTGATTACACCTGGAACTTACGTGGTTTTGTAACCACAGTAACAGGTGCAACCGCAAGCTTGCCATTAGAAGTACCAAAGAGCAATTACACCAACGATGCAAGAGCAACTCTGGCCATTTCAGGTCTGGGCAGCTCAAACAACGCAACTTTGGTAGAAACCGAATCAGCACGCGTAATTGCAGGCTACAATATTTACCGCAAGGTAGAAGGTGGCAGCTATGCATTGCTGACAAATGTTCCTGCTGAACAAGGCACAACCCATTACTGCTACTATGACACTGAAACAGAGGCAGGTGTTGGTTACTACTATCAGGTAACAGCCGCTTACAGCAGTGAAACAGATGCTTGTGAATCAGGTCCGGGTATGGCACTTGTACATCCAACTGAAGATTTTGTTTACGTATTGGTAACCAACATCAATTCAAACGAATCGATGGCAACCCGCATGTATCCTAATCCGGCCAACGATAATGTAACAATCGAATCATCAAAGATGAACCGCGTAATTGTTATGAACACCGTTGGACAGGTTGTATTTGATGCAGAAGCCAATGGCGCTACAAAAGTAACTTTGAATACATCAACTTTCGAAGCAGGTGTTTACGTAGTACGCATCGAAACTGCTGAAGGTACTGTAACAAAACGTGTTACTATCGTACGCTAATTCTAATAAATCAAACACCGAATTAAGTCAGTGTTTGATTATCATATTGAAAGGGAGCCATATGGCTCCCTTTTTTTTATCACTTTACATTAACAGGCCATCATCAGCAACAAATCACTAATTTTGCAGCACACTTTAAATCCTCATGGTTTCAGTACAAAACTTAACAATGCATTTTACCGGTGAAGATCTGTTTACCGGAATCTCTTTTTTAATCCGTGAAAAAGACCGTATCGGATTGGTTGGAAAAAACGGTGCAGGAAAAACCACACTGCTTCGCCTGATCTGCGGTTTGGAATTACCTCACAAAGGCGATGTTATTGTTCCTGAAGAAACTTCTATTGGTTATCTACCGCAAGAAAAGGAGCTTATCAGTAACAAAACTGTTTTAGAAGAGGCTTTGTCAGCATTCGAAGAGATTCAGCATATTGAACAACAAATAGAAAAGGTAAACCATGAATTGTCAGTCAGAACAGATTATGAATCTGTTTCTTACCATGATTTAATTGAACGTCTTACTTTATTGAACGAACGACTGGCTTTGTTGGGAATTAATTCGATGGAGGGAGACGCTGAACAAATATTGGTTGGTTTGGGATTTGAACATGCCGATATGACCCGCATCATGTCGGAATTCAGCAATGGTTGGCAAATGCGCGTTGAACTTGCAAAAATTCTGTTAAAACGGCCCTCCTTATTGATTCTTGATGAACCCACAAATCATCTTGATATTGAAGCTATTCAGTGGCTGGAAGGTTATCTTCAGAATTATTATGGTTCGGTACTGATGGTATCACATGACCGGGCTTTTCTTGACAATATAACAAAACGAACAATCGAAATCAGTCAGGGAAAAATATACGATTACAAGGGCTCATACAGTGAATACGTCGATATGCGCGAGGAAAGGATTGAATCACAAACGGCAGCCTACAACAATCAACAACGTGAAATAAAAGATATTGAGAGATTTGTTGAAAGATTCCGGTATAAATCAACCAAATCAAAACAGGTTCAATCGCGTGTGAAACTGCTCGAAAAGATGGATCAGATTGTTGTGGATGACATGGATGCCTCCTCCATTCAATTTCGTTTCCCAAAAGCCCCGCATTCTGGTAAAATTACGCTTGAAATAAAAAACCTTTCGAAAGCATACGGACAGCTTAAAGTGCTGCAGGATATTGATCTGCTTGTGGTTCGCAATGACCGGATTGCCTTTGTGGGCCGCAATGGTGAAGGCAAATCAACGATGGCCAAAATTCTCGCTGGTTTACTTGACTATACCGGAGATGTACGACTTGGACATCAGGTAAATATTGGATATTATGCACAAAATCAGCATGATATGCTCGATTCTGAAAAAACAGTATTCGAAACACTGGATGAAGTTGCTGTTGGTGATGTGCGAACAAGATTAAAAGCTATTCTGGGTTCATTTTTATTTGGCGGCGACTCGACTGATAAAAAAGTCAAAGTACTTTCAGGTGGAGAGAAAGCACGTCTTTCGTTGGCGAAAATGCTTCTTTTCCCTTCAAATCTGCTGATTCTTGATGAGCCGACCAATCACCTTGACATGCAATCGAAGGATATTCTGAAGAACGCATTGCTACGGTATGATGGAACTTTAATCATTGTATCGCACGACAGGGATTTTCTGCAAGGTCTTACAAATAAGGTTATTGAATTTAAAAAGCCCTGTATCAAAGAATATATAGGGGATATTTACGATTTTCTTCAGGCCCGCGATATCAGGAAACTGGAAGAATTGGAAACGAAGAACAATGTTAGCAATTCTTTTACTGACAAGACAGAAATGTCGGTAAACAAACAGAATTATGAACGGAAGAAAATCCTTGATAAGGATCTTCGGAAAATCAGTAAGGAAATTGAAGCAATCGAAAATGAAATTGAGAAAAGCGAGGAATTATTGGTCGGTTTCGATAAAATTCTTGCGAATCCATCAGATTTTCCTGCCGTGAAAATTGATGAACACTGGCTTAAAAATTATGCAAGCCAAAAGAAACACATCTCAAAGTTAATGGAAGACTGGGAGTTAAAACAATTTGAACGCGAAGAACTTCAAAAATCCAATGATGGATTTCAATAATTTCTACTAAACAAAGAATCTGATAAATCTAGTAATACTGATTTCCTTTCTTTTACAACATCAATGCTTTCCAGACAGTTGATGGCTTTATTGTAATAATCCTGCATCAATAACTCTACTGTTGCCTGAACACCAGTTTTATCAAAAATCGATTTCACTTTCCCAATTTTAATATCCGACTCAATCGATGAATCATTGTATAGATCATTGAGTACGACACGCTCCTCAGAATCACACAACTCAAGTGCCTTCAAAAACAAATAGGTTTTTTTATTTGATGCAATATCACCACCGGTAATCTTCCCGAATTGTTCCTGCTCACCATACAAATCGAGAAGATCATCTTTGAGTTGAAATGCCATACCAATCTGGATACCAAAATTATACATTGCCTCAATATCTTTCTCGCAAGCATTTCCGACAATGGCTCCTATTTGCAAACTAACTGCAATCAGAACGGCTGTCTTTAACCGGATCATGTCCAGATATTCCTCAATTTTCACTGTGGGCATTGATTCAAAGTCCATATCGAGTTGCTGTCCTTCACAGACCTCAATAGCAGCTTTGGAAAAAACTTCCAGAATTTTTGGAACCAACTGATAATCTGTACGTAATGCATATTGATAGGCCAGAGCAAACATGGTATCGCCCGACAAAATGGCAATATTTGAATCCCATTTTTTAAAAACAGTTTCTCTTCCCCTACGCAGTGGCGCTTTATCCATGATATCATCATGAACTAAAGTGAAATTATGGAATACTTCCAGTGCCAGAGCAGGATATAATGCCTTTTCCACATCACCATCAAACAGATCACAGGCCATCAGCGTAAGTAGCGGGCGCAATCGCTTTCCACCATGATTCATTGTGTAAGCGATTGGATCGTAAAGCCTTTGAGGTTTTCTTTTAAATTCCTGATTTGAAATTAGTTGATTTACTTTTTCCTGTAAATCCTGAAGACTAAACATTTATAAATATTTTTATTTTATAAGATTCAATAAGTATTTGCCATAACCGCTTTTAAGCAATGGTTGCGCGATGGCTTCTAATTGCGATTCATTGATGAATCCTTTTTTGAACGCGATTTCTTCGATGCAACCAATTTTTAATCCTTGCCTGTTTTCAATCACTTCAACAAATTGTGATGCCTGGAGAAGTGATTCAAAAGTTCCTGTATCGAGCCATGCGGTTCCACGTCCAAGAACACCAACTTTTAATTTTCCATGTTCGAGATAATAGCGATTAACATCTGTAATTTCGTATTCACCACGGGGACTTGGCTTGATATTCTTTGCCACTTCAATAACAGAGTTATCATAAAAATAGAGTCCGGGCACTGCAAAATTAGATTTTGGCTGTTTAGGTTTCTCTTCAATCGAAATGGCATTGTTGTCTTTATCAAATTCTACAACTCCATAACGCTCAGGATCAGCAACATGATAGGCAAAAACCACACCACCTTCGGGATCACTATTTTCGACCAGTAATTCCTGTAACCTGTTACCAAAGAAAATATTATCACCCAGAACAAGTGCAACTTTGTCTTTTCCAATGAAAGACTCTCCAATGACAAATGCCTGTGCCAATCCATTTGGAACAGCTTGTTCTGCATAATTGAATGAGCAACCCAACGACTTACCATCACCCAGTAAACGCTCAAAATGAGGCAGATCCTGTGGTGTCGATATAATCAGAATCTCTTTGATTCCGGCCATTAATAAAATCGACAATGGATAATAAATCATCGGTTTGTCATAAATCGGCATCAATTGCTTGCTTACTGCAAGTGTTAATGGATGCAAGCGCGTTCCGGCTCCTCCGGCAAGAATAATTCCCTTCATAACTGATTGTTATTATGTGTGATAAATACTATTTACAATTTTTTCTTTTCTTCATTTGACAAAATTTCGATTTCAAGATCATCCAGCTCAAGATCATGTTCCTCATCCAGAATTTCAAGCAAGGGCTCTGATGTAAATGCCTTGGTGGTTATTCTCCGGTCTAGTGACAATAACAAGGACGGTAAAAGGAAAAGATTGGCAATCAAAGCCACAAGTAACGTAAATGATACGAGATATCCAAGTGCCTGTGTACCACCAAAAGATGACATGATAAAAATTCCAAAACCAAAAAACAACACTATTGAAGAATAAACCATGCTAAAACCGGTTTCGTGTAAGGCTGCCAGCACTGATCTTTTTATGTTCATATTATTGATAATCAATTGCTGCCGGTACCTCGACAAAAACTGAATCGTATTATCTACACTGATGCCCAATGCAATACTGAAAATAATTATTGTTGATGGTTTAATCGGGATTCCGGTATATCCCATCATTGCAGCTGTCAATAACTGAGGAAAAATATTGGGGATAAGTGAGATAAGTATCATTTTAAAGGATGAAAAAATACCAGCCATTAAAAAAGCAATTAATACAACAGCCAAAATAAGTGAAGATACCAGATTGTTAACCAAATAGTTGGTTCCCTTCAAAAATATAAGACTTGCTCCTGTTAGCGTTACATCATAATCTGCCGGTGGAAAAATCCTATCAATTTTTGGTTTCAGATCAAGCTGAATACTATCGATTTTTTTGGTGCTGATATTTGACATCTGAACACTGACTCTGGTGATACTCAGACTGGTATCAACAAATGAATTCATGATGGTTTTCTTTCCGGAATTCATTTTTGGCACATAGCCCAAAATAAAGTTTTTCTCCTGTGAATTGGGCAGATTATAATATGCCGGATCGCCTCTGAAGAAGGCCTGCTTTGAGAATTTTACAACTTCAACAATAGAAAGTGGCTTGCTAAACTCTTTGTAAAGTGCCAGTGTGTCCTGCAACTGATCTAGTTTTGTGATGGTGGATGTTTTAAGAATTGCTTTGGGTTTCCTGGCATCAATAGAAATTTCGAATGGCATCACACCGTGAAAATGTTGCTCGAAAAAAAGCAGATCCTTGTATAATTTGTCTTTGTGAGAAATATCATCCACCAGATTCCCCGTTGTTTCAAGACGTGTTACACCATAAATCCCGACGAACACTAATAGAATCGTCAAAGCATAAATCACTTTCCGACGATTTTTGACTGCCCAGATTATTTTCTTTAAGATCAAATTCACATTGCCCTTTTCAAAATACTGAAATTGCTTTGGCTTTGGTTCGGGTAAATAACTGAAAACTATGGGTATAAGAAACAAACTCAGGAAATATGCAAGTAAAATATTGATTGCAGCTACAATGCCAAACTCCATCAACATTACATTTCCAGTAATAATAAATGAGGCAAAACCAGCAGCGGTTGTGGCATTTGTCAGAACATTGGCTGCCCCGATGCGGCGAATTACACGGCTAAGAGCAAGAATTTTATTGCCATGGGCTCTGAATTCGCCATAGTACTTATTCATCAAAAAGATGGAGTTCTCCACTCCTATCACAATCAGTAAAGGTGGCAGAATTCCTGTTAAAATCGTAATTTTATATCCAAGCAACTGCACCGTTCCAAATACCATTACTACCGAAATCAATACGACCAGAATAATAAATGATACAATTTTTGGCGACCTGAAGAAGGCGAGCAGTGTCAGAAAAGCGATGACCAATGATAAAAAAATAAACAGAACCAATTCATTCTCAATCTTTTTAGCAGTTATGGTTCTGATATAAGGCAACCCCGAATAATGCAATTCAACACCAAATTCCTGATTATAGGCATCCACAGTCTCCTTTATACTAAATACAAGCGCAACTCTTTTTTTCGTGTTGAGCACTTCACGATCCAATGTAATCATCATCATGGTTACATTGCTTTTTGTATTGAACAACAATCCTTCATAAAAGGGAAGGTTATTCACAATATTTTTAATCGAATCAACTTCAGCCTGCGTTTTTGGAATTGTTGAAACAACAGGCGTAAAATCAAATCGCTTAATACTGTCGTTTCGTACAAGGTGATATATTCTGGCAACAGAAACAGCTTCCTGAACACCGGGGATTTCTCTTACTTTATTCGTTAATTCGTACCATTTGTTAAAGTGATCTATCCGAAAAAGATCAGGGTCCTGAATGCCAATAAATATAACACTTCCATCTTCACCAAACTGAGTTTTGAATTTTTCATATTCAACAATAGCCGGATCACTTCCGGGAAGCATCCTCGCCATGTTATAGGACATCTGGACCTTTGAACCCTGCCAACCCATAAAAACAGTCAGCAATCCAATCACAACTAGATTTGTAAAACGGTAACGTAAAATGATGCGAGTTAAAAAGGTCCACATGTCCGGGAAAAATTATCTGATCGAATTATTAAAATGCAAGATTACTTGAAAATCCGAAACTAAATTAGTTAATAATTGGTTTGGTTAAAAAATTGGATCAAAATTTGTAGTTTTTCAAGTTTGGTAATAACTGATAATTATTAAAATCATGAAAATATTAAGAATAATATTCATGTGTGGTGCATTTGTTTTGCTGACGTTAATATCTTGTCAATCAACGGATAAACTTATTCAAAATAAACAATACGATGAAGCCTTTGAACAATTGGTTGAAAAATCAATGACAAAAAAACCAGGTGAGACGACGATTCAATCTCTCTCGAAAGCCTATCATTCAGCCAATCAGATGGATCATGAACGCATTCAATCCCTTAAAACAGGAGGACAACCTGAAGCTGTTGTGGAGATTTATGAAAAATACACCTCAATAGACGCCAGGCAGAGTAGGATGAAACAGTTACCTGAAGATGTTCAGAATCAGATAAATTTCGTTCCTCTCGATTTAAAAACCCAACTTACAGAAAGTGGTATAAAGGCACAACGGTACTTATATGCAAAATCAGCCGGACTTCAAAAAACCGGAAATAAATCAGATGCAAAAGATGCCTATAGTCTGCTGATCAAATTAAAAACAATAAACCCTGCTTATCCGGAGATAAATACGCTGCTCAGACAAGCATTATTTAACAGTTCTTCAAATGTATTGTTGAAATTTGAAAATAATACAGCAATTATGCTTTCGCAAAACACAGTCAGCAGAATCATGAATTTCTCAGCCGAAGAAATTCCACTTTCAAGTGTAAAAATATCTTTAACCAAAGAGGAAAATACTGTATATGATTATACTTTTCTTGTGCGTTTGATCGCTGTTCAGGTTTCTCCGGAGCGAACTGAAAGTCGTACTTTTACAGAAAAAAAAGATATACAAGGCAAAATTATACAGGAAGCCATTGTAAATGAGTTCAATATGTCGAAAAGTTGTGAAATGAAAGTTGTTGTTGATGTTTTTGGATCTGATCCGAAAAGTGTAATTCTCTCAACGCCGGTAAATGCCACTTCAAATTTTAATTATTCATACGCAACTGCTAAAGGTGATCTTTCAGCCATTTCAGAGCGCACAAATGAGCTGTTAAGAAACAGGACAATCCCATTTCCAGCCAATGAATTGCTGGTACTCGATGCTTCCAGACAGTTGAATCTATTACTGAAACAAGTAATTTTTGGCAAACCAGCCACAAAAATATCAGAAGAATAAATGACAAATGATAAAGTATTGCTGATTGATTCAGCACATCCGGTATTACAGGAAGAGTTAGAAAAAATGGGATTCATCTGCGATTATTTCCCCAAAGCAAGCAAAGAAGAAATAATCCGGATGGCAGGCGATTACATAGGATTTGTCATAAGAAGTAAAATTCCGCTTGACAATTCGATTCTGCCTTTTGCTAAAAAATTAAAATTCATTGCACGGGTAGGTGCCGGAATGGAGAATATTGATATTGACCTTGCTGAAAAACTTGGAATACAATGTTTTAATGCACCCGAAGGAAACCGTGATGCTGTTGGTGAACAAGCCATCGGCATGTTACTGTCGTTGTTTAACCGACTCATACGCGTTGACAACGAGGTGAGAAACGGTGTTTGGATTCGCGAAGGAAACCGTGGAACAGAAATCAAAGGAAAAACGATTGCGATCATTGGTTATGGAAACACAGGCCATGCGTTCGCAAAAAAACTTTCAGGTTTCGAAGCCAATGTCATCGCCTATGACAAATACAAATCGGATTTTTCAGAATCCTTTGTCAAAGAAGTTGAAATGAATGAAATATTTGAAACTGCTGATGTACTTAGTTTCCATGTTCCTCTTACACAAGAAACAACCTATTTATTTAACAGTGAATATATTAGCCGGTTTCGAAAACCAATTTATGTCATCAATACGTCACGTGGAAAAGTAGTCAATACACCTGATCTGGTTTCATCTCTTGAATCTGAAAAAGTTTTGGGAGCCTGTCTGGATGTATTGGAATATGAAAAATTTTCATTCGAAGCGATACAATCAGATCAACTTCCAGAAGCATTCGCGAAACTCATAAAAATGCAAAATGTGATTCTTAGTCCGCATATCGCTGGCTGGACACATGAATCACATTTTAAACTTGGGAAAGTACTGGCTGATAAAATCAGAGACGCGTTTGCGAAGTAAGCTAATCATCCACAGACTTTATTTAAATCTTTCGGATTCTCTCACCTTTGCTCTTTTCTACCAGTTCAGAATCTTTTTAAAATCGTATTCTTCCGGATTCGGCAAATATTTGCGTGCTGCTTCATAATCATCCTCATCCAGATATTGAACTCCTTCATTAAATACCATCTTCACTTTTTCACCATTCATATCCACCAAACGAGGCTTTATTTTTCCATTGGCATCAGCAACATCTTTCAGATAGAGTGGTTTGCAATTACCCGCCGGATCAGATGTTACCATTGCACCGGAAATACCCTGATCAAAAAGTGCTTTTACACCATAACCAAGTAATCCACAATACATTAAGTCGAATGCGACCGGGCGCACACAGCGCAATTCGTAACCCAGCTCAACCGGACGGCTCTTGATATTCAAGCTAATCTCTTTCAATTTATGCTGAAGCAACATATTGTAAATATGCGCTTTACTTACATTTCCAAGCTCAGGATGTCCATGGTCATCAAAAGTAAAATTCACACCTGATGAAATTATTTCTTCATCGGTCATAAAATGAAAAACCCCTTCACTTACGATTGCCACACCATATTTAATACCGAGCAGTTTACGCTTCACCATCGAAGAAATAATCAGTTTTGTAATCCGGTCAAAAGTGACTGAGACCTTATTGAACATCTCAGGAATAATAATCATTGGATAATGACAGGCTGCACCAATACCAAACGCCAGATGCCCGGCTTCACGACCCATTGCTGAAACGACAAACCAATTACCGCTCGTTCTTGCATCTTCATATACCGTTTGTGCAATCCGAACGCCTTCGTCCTTTGCCGAATAATATCCGAAAGTGGGCGATCCTTCAGGCAAAGGCAGATCGTTGTCAATTGTTTTTGGAACGTGCAGATTTTGTATCTTAATATCGCTTTGTGCAAGAAATATTGAAATCCGGTTTGCTGTTGAAGCAGTATCATCACCACCAATTGTCACTAGCAATTTTACATTATACTGAACAAAAAATCGCGAATTAAACTCTGAATCTTTTGGTTTATGACGGCTCATCTGGATTGCTGAACCGCCTTGTTTTTGAATATCATCAGCGAAAGCGAAATCGAAATCTATCATTTCCGGATTATCCGAAAACAAACCTTTATAGCCACCATGTAAACCAATCACACGATAACCTGATCTCAGAAATACTTTGGCAACAGTGCTGATAACGGTATTAATTCCAGGTGCCGGGCCACCTCCACATAATATTACGATTGATGATTGCATTTTAGATTTTTTTTGCAAATATAAAAGTTTAGCCGGCTCGATTTTATTTTTTCAGATGCTTAAACACAGAATCATGTCAATGAACATTTTATGAAGCGTTCCACCAACATTTACTGCAATAAAAAACACAACCTAAAAACTTATCATTGAATTCGATACACATTATATAGATTTTTTTTTATTTTTGTCAGGTTTAAATCTTAATAAGCTCAAATTGATGAAATCTACTTTAAAAAAATCGATCCTTTTACTTTTGGTAATGGTTGTTTCGGTATTGACTTTTGCTCAATCAACAACCAACAAAGAAGCGCTGGAGCAAATTGCCCGCGAACAGGATGCTGCCTGGCAGCAAATGAAAATCCGTGCTGAACAATATGCTGAACAACATAATATTCCTGTTGTTCGCGTATTAGATGATGGTACAATTATACAATTGGTTGATGTTGTTGACAATCAACCCGTTTATTACAAAACAGATAATCTGGGCGCAGCCAAAACTACCCGTGCAAACCAGCTTTGGGAAGGTGGCAATGTGGGCGTTATTATCAATGGTGAAGGATATGATAAAGTTGGAATCTGGGATGGTGGTAAAGTAAGAAGCACCCACCAGGAATTTACTAATGAAGGCACATCACGTATTACTTTATCTGACAACGCATCAACGCTTTCGGCACACTCAACCCACGTTTCCGGAACGATTATGGCTGGTGGTGTTACTTCAAATGCTAAAGGAATGGCTTTTCGTGGTCAGTTAAAGACCTATGACTGGAATAGTGTTGAAGGTGAAATGTCGACAGCAGCCACTGCTGGTATGGAAATCTCAAACCATTCATGGGGAATGATCCGCGGATGGGACATAGGATCAGGTACATGGGAATGGTATGGCAATGAAGCTGTTTCAACAACAGAAGATTATCTGTTTGGATTTTATAATTCACAGGCCCGTACCTGGGATATGATCGCGGTTCAGGCACCCAATTTTCTTATGATTAAATCGGCTGGTAACGACCGTGGCGAAGGTCCGGGTAATGCCGGTCAGGGTGGAAATCCTGAAAAAGACGGTGGTACTGATGGTTATGATTGTATCGGCGGTTCAGGTATTTCTAAAAATATTCTGACAATTGGCGCTGTAAATGAAGTTTTGAATTACACAGGTCCATCGAGTGTTTCAATGAGTAGTTTCAGCGGTTGGGGACCAGCAGATGACGGTCGTATTAAACCTGACGTAGTTGGTAAAGGTGTGAATGTATATTCGACATCATCTAACTCAAATACTGCCTACACAACCATGTCAGGAACAAGTATGTCAGCTCCGAATGTTACCGGAACCTTGGTTTTGTTACAACAACTTTATCAACAAACCCATGAATCAGTTGTAATGCGTGCATCAACCCTCAAAGGATTGGTTATTCACACAGCTGACGAATGCGGTACCTACGATGGTCCTGATTACAAATTTGGCTGGGGTCTTGTAAATGCTGAACGCGCTGCAAATATTATTCTTGAAGATGATGTAATGCAAAACTCTATTGACGAAATTACTATTGAAAATGGTGGAACCTACACACGTCAGGTCATGGCATCAGGCACAACACCTCTATGGGTAACAATTAGCTGGACAGATCCACATGGCACAATACCAGCTGCTTCACTGAACCCAAGAACACCTATTATTAAACACGATCTTGATTTACGCATCGAAGACGAACAAGGCAATGTGTATTATCCTTATAAACTAGATCCTTTAAGTCCGTCAAGTGCAGCTACAACTGATACTAAAAACTTTGTTGATAACGTTGAAAAAGTTTATATTGAGAACCCAACAGCAGGTACTTATACGATTATTGTAAACCATGAAGGTACATTGAGTCCAAATCAGGTTTTCTCGATTGTTCTGAGTGGATTAGACGAATTTTCAGGTGTTCCTGAGTGTTCAAGCGGACTTACCAGCCCTGCAAACGGAAGTGTTGATGCTTTCCTCAACCATTTAATAACCTGGACTCCTGCTTCTTTCGCCAGCTCCTACGATATTTATTTCGGAACAGATGGAAACGGAACAAGTGTTCCATCCAACATCATGAATGGAGAATCAATAGCATTGAATTCATTCCGCTACAATATGGAACCATTGACAACCTATTATCTGATGATTTTACCACGTAACAGTTCTGGTGTAAATGATGCCTGCAGTACAATTTATAGTTTCACAACCATGCCAGCTGTTAGTCAATACCCTTATTTTGAAGGTGCAGAAGACGTTGTAACGCCTGCAATGCCAGAATATTGGCAAGGATTGAATTACGGAACCATGCAATGGGCTTCAACGAATTTACTTGGTAATACCGGAACAAATTCGTTTGCCTGTTACACAACAAACGGTTCAGCTGCGCCTCTTGACAATTATCTGATTTCACCACCATTTATGGTTGAACCTGGTAAAGAATATATGTTAAGTTATGCTTATCGTGGTTTTGTTCCTTCATCACCAGAATCATTAAGGGTTTTGTGGGGAACAGACGCTGACACTCTGGCACTTACAAATCTTATCTATGCTGACCCTGCAAATGCAAGTGTAAACTGGATAGAGAAAGAACATTTGCTGGTTCCTGAATATGATGGCCATATCTTCTTTGCATGGCACGCAAATACTGCAAGTGGCATGGGTCAGTTTATTGATGATGTTATGATTGAAGATTGGGGACTGGTTGGTGTGAAAGAAAGCGCTGAACGTCAGGTTCGTGTTACTTATCAGCAAGGTAAAATTGTGGTTAATTCACAGTTTGCACTAGAAAATGCAAATTTAACTGTGGTAAATACCAATGGACAAACAATCATGAGCAAAACAGTCTCAGGACTCACAGAAGAATTCAGTCTGAATCTGAGTTCAGGTTATTATGTAATCAAATTACAAGGCAGCAATCTGAATAAAACGACCTGGGTATTTATCCCATAAGTTCATAATAATAGAAACAAAAAGGGCCAGGAATAATCCTGGCCCTTTTTTATTTTAAAACCAACTGAAGCGTTGCCCGGCTCCTTTGTTCAAGAAGCACTTCTCTGGATGAGAAAAGATCAGGGATTTGTGCGTTTTTATAGTGTCTGATGGTGAGTAATGTCAATCCTTCGTTATAACGGATTGTGAATTCATTCAGTAGTTTCTCCTTGAGCAAATCAATCTTTTCCTGATGAAAGTCTGTACAAACTGATAAACTAATCGCAGAAGTCTGCAAAACATTGATAGTCAAGCCTATTTTTGAGAAAACTTCAAAAATATGATACAAATTTGTCTCGTTCATAAACGAAAAATCACGTGGACCAATACTGATCAGAACCTGATTATCCTTGACTATAAATGAAGGTACGAGCACATCGGCATAATATTCCTCACAAATCACCGAAGCACTCGATTCAGGATGAAGAAATGACTTTACTTTGAGTGGAATCTTCTTGTTTTGCAGCGGCTTTATCGTATTTGGATGTATAATGGTGGCACCATAGTATGCCAGTTCAATCGCTTCCGCATAAGAAATAACATCGAGTTTCGTTGTTTCAGAAAATCTTTTAGGATCAGCATTTAACAATCCGGGAACATCTTTCCAAATAACAACCTCCTCAGAGTTCAGGCATGAGGCGAAAATTGCAGCTGTGAAATCAGAACCTTCCCGTCCTAAAGTTGTGGTTTCTTGGTTTTTACTCCGTGCAATAAATCCTTGTGTTAAAATATTTCTGGTCGGCAAAAACTCTTTCTCAAGGGTTCTGATTCTTGATTCGGTAATATTCCAATCAACATTTGCCTGCCTGAAATTTTCATCAGTGACGATGTAATCCCGTGCATCGATCAATTGAAACCGGTGGTTATCCATCGCAAAAAAAGCATCCAGAATGTAGGTAGAGAGTAATTCTCCATAGCTGACGCAGGCATCATAATGTGCATCAAAAGAGCTGAATGCGGGTTTATTTTCAAATTGATCCTTTAATTGCACGAAGGTTTTTTCAATCAATAAAAAAACAGGATTATTCAGATCTGCGAACAGTTCAATACAAATATTTTGATGGAAACTGATCAGTTGCTGAAAGAGAATCTCAAAATTTTCATCCTTATTACGGGCGGCATTCAGATTCAATTCGAGCAGATTTGTAGTTTTACCCATTGCCGAAACCACAACAATCAGCTTTTCAGTTGAATGTTGACGCAGGATTTCTGACATATTCCTTATTGAGGCCGCATCTTTTACTGATGCACCTCCAAATTTATAAACTTTTGTCATTTGGTAAATCTCTTGTTCGAAATGCCGGACAAAATTAATATATTTGCCGTAAGCCGCTTTCATTGGTTTCATCAAAGTGAAATATCAACTTATATAAGTATCAGTTATGAAGACATTGGTCGAATTTATTTGGGAACAACAAGAACAGCATGTAGGTTATGCTACAGGAGAATTTTCAAGATTACTGAATGACATTGGAATCGCTGCAAAAATTGTGAATCGTGATGTCAACCGCGCTGGTTTGTCGGGCATTCTTGGTTCTGAAGGCACGGTGAATGTGCAGGGTGAGAGCCAGAAAAAGCTCGACGTGCTTGCCAATAATGAGTTTATCAAAGCACTTCGTAATGGAAAACAATGCGCAGCAATTATTTCAGAAGAAAACGAAGATGTGGTGATTTTTGATGAAAAAACCACAGAAAACGCGAAATATATTGTTGCCATCGATCCACTGGATGGTTCTTCAAATATTGAAGTAAATGTTCCTATTGGTACAATATTCGCCATTTACAAACGAAAATCACTTGGTAAATTAATTTCGACCGAAGATGTATTGCAGGCGGGAACAGAACTGGTTTGCGGTGGTTATATCATTTACGGTTCTTCAACCATGTTGGTATACACCACAGGCCATGGAGTGAATGGTTTTACTTACGACCCAACCTGTGGATTATTCATTTTATCTCATGAAAACATAAAAATTGCTGACACCGGTAATATTTATTCTATCAACGAAGCCAATTACATCTATTTTGCTGAAGGTGTGAAACGATATATAAAATACTGCCAGGAAGATGATAAGGCAACGAACCGACCCTACACAACCAGATACATAGGCTCGCTTGTTTCTGATTTTCACAGGAATTTATTGCGTGGCGGAATTTATATCTACCCGGGCACTTTCACCAATCCAAACGGTAAACTCCGGTTAATGTACGAATGTATTCCGGTTGCTTTTCTGGCAGAACAGGCTGGAGGAAAAGCTTCTGATGGTTACAAACGCATACTCGACATTCAGCCGCATCACATTCATCAGCGTGTTCCACTTTTTATAGGTTCGAAATCTATGGTTGAAAAAGCCGAAGAAATGATGCGTGTGTATAGTCCTGAATTTGCAAAACTGATTGAAGATTAGTTTCAGAGACCCAGATATTATTTAAAAAGGAATCCGATTTTCAGTCCGACTGAAGCTGCTATTGGAAATGATTCGTCTGCTACGACATATCCATAATGAAATCCTCCATTAGAGTTGTTGGTAGTAAAACCAAATCCGACACCACCATAGAGATCGACTAAAAATGCATTGTCGAAAATCCATTGCTTTCCCATAACGATTTGAATAACAGTAGAGATAACTGTTTCACGCGATTCATATTCCTGATAATAGGAAGATGTATAGTCGTAATTCCATTGATCGATGCCAAATGCAGCAAAACCGAGTTCTGGTTTTATGTAACCACCTTTTAAAATATGCGCATAACGCATTCCACGCAAATAAAAGTCAGGATCTTTATTGAACTTATAACCAAATTTCAGGAAAACGCCTCCAGGATTTTGTCCGCTGTTATCAACTCCCATACCAATAATACCTATAGTACCTTCGATACTTCTGCCAGGTTTCAGGCTCCTTTCATAACTGAAGCTTGTGCTACCGGTCAATGGACCCAAAAAGCCGACTTTCAATGCATTTTTCTTGTTACCTTTATAATTTTCAGGATTGGTCATCGCTTTTTGAAAGGTCATTTCCTTGCCATTTTCAAAAATTACTTTAAGGATATCATCCTTATCTATTACCATAATTACATCTGAGGAGTATTCAAGCAGAGTATATTTCACCTCATCTAACCCAATCTCCTTGATCTTACATTTGACCAGTGTACTGTCTTTTTTTAATATAATATCTTGTGCTATAATTGATTGTGAAACAAACAGAGCCAGAATTGCCAGGATTATTGATAATTTTTTCATTTTGTACTTTTACTAAAGATGAAATTTCAAATTTACGTTCACGAAATTACTCCAATTGTTATGCCATTGTTAATAAATTAGCAACATATTTTTCAAGCTCCTTAATGGCAAATCTGAAACAGAATAATGAAAGGATGATTATCTGGAGGGAAAGGCTAAATCAATTGGAATTTACTCTTATGATGTGCATTCGGATGTACTTTTCCTTTTCGAAGCAGAATTTGAGTTTCTTCAGGAAGCGAATTTTGCTCCATGCAACTTACTGAGCAGCAAAGGTTAAATCTGGCAGCGCATGTTGAACATTGAATGAAAAGGATATGACAGGCATCGTTTGCACAGTTTATATGTGTGTCAGCAGCTTCACCACACTGATGGCACTTTGCTATAATATCTTCAGTAACACGCTCACCCATCCGGTCGTCGAAAACAAAATTCTTACCAATGAATTTGCTTTCAACTCCGATCTTTTTTACCTGATGTGCATAATTTATAACGCCACCTTTGAGTTGAAACACATTTTTAAATCCTTTGTGATGCAAATAAGCTGAAAACTTTTCACAGCGGATTCCACCCGTACAGTACAACATGATGTTTTCCGGTTGTTTTTCCTCAAGCATCTCCACAATTATCGGAATGGATTCTTTATAGGTATCCACATCAGGCAAAACAGCACCATCAAAATGGCCTACTTCATGCTCATAACTGTTCCGTAAATCGATTACTACAGTATTAGGTTCCCTGAGTTTTTCGTTATAGGTTGCCGCATCCAGATGCTGCCCGACATTGTAAATATCAAACTCACTGTTGATCAGGCCATCAGAAAGGATTTTGTGTTTGACAATTATTTTTAATTTGTAAAATGATTTTCCATCATCCTCAATGGCACGATTCAATAAAATACCTTGAAGATAAATATGTTCATTTACAAAATGAGTGAATATTTCCATTTGATTCTCCGGCACACTTATCTGCGCGTTGATGCCTTCGCTGGCAACATAAATTCTACCATTAACCAGCATGTCAGAAAAACGAATAAACAATTCATCCCTAAAAGCCTGCGGATCGGTGATTTCAATAAATTTATAAAACGAAAGCGTCTGACGTTTAAAGGGTTCCTCAAGCAAACGATGCTTTAATACCTCTTTGTCTATCTTGTTATGGAGAATCATTCTAAATTAAATTTCGGCAAAAGTAATAAAATCTATGCGCCATCTTATGATAGTCAGCATGCAATCGCTTATGTGTTTCCACATGCAATACTTACCTTTGCAGCAAATATTTTGCCTTGAATACAATTTCACTCCGCGAAATCTATCAGAAAAGTAATCTGGTTTTGGATTTCGCAAAAGAAATAGATAAGAATAAACACGCACTTATCAGCGGTACAAGCGGTTCATCCACCTCTGTTATAACTTCTGCATTGTCAGAACTTATCGGTGGACAGCATTTGATATTGTGTCGCGATAAGGAATCGGCTGCATACTTTTATAATGACCTGGAAAACCTTTTTCACGAACGTGACCAGGATTTCAATAAAAAACGTGTGCTATTTTATCCAAGTTCGTACAAAAGGCCATATGAGCCAGAAAAACCAGACAACACCTATATTCTTTCACGGACTGAGGTACTAAGCCGGGTAACAGTCAGTACCCGAAAAACCATTGTGGTCTCCTATCCGGAGGCAATCTGTGAAAAAGTTGTCACACGCCGTCATCTTTCAAAATTCAGCATAAAACTGAAAATCAATGAGAAAGTTTCCCTCGATTTTGTTTCAGACCTGCTGGCCGAGTATAATTTTGAACGGGTCGACTTTGTCATCGAACCTGGACAGTTCTCAATAAGGGGTGGAATTCTTGATGTTTTTTCGTTTGCAAACGATCATCCTTACCGGATTGAGTTTTTTGGTGATGTAGTTGAAACGATTCGTTCATTTAATCCGGTCACACAACTTTCACTTGCACAGATGAATAGCATTCAGCTGTTGCCAAATGTGCAGGATCGTTTTGTTTTTGAAGAGAGAGAGAGTCTGCTTAATTTCTTTACTGACGATGTAACTGTATGGATGGACGAAGCTTTTTTCTTCATTGACCGGGTAAATGTCGAATATAAAAAAGCGATAATAGCTTTTGAAAAGATAGATCCGGAAAACAAACAACAGAAACCATCCGAATCATTCAGCACCGGTGAAGAACTCTGGG
>CAJBPB010000207.1 GCA_903957365.1 uncultured Bacteroidota bacterium | reverse complement strand
TTGAAATAGATGCAAAGCCCGAAAGATCAGCAGTGTCTTAATAAAGATGCTGCCATAAACTTGCAAAAACAACTTAAATCTTCTAATTTTGGCGAATAAAGTATTTTCGATATGACTTCAGATTCTTCAGAATTTTCGAATCCTATTCCATCTCCCAACGCAACACGATGGATATATATCGTATTGGTTATCTTTGCATTGCTTATCATCATGCTCTCAATATGGCTGATTTCGACCAAATCGAACCTTCGGGTTCTGCAGGCTGAGAAGGACCAGCAGCGCATAGGACTACAGATGGAAGTGGACAGTCTGATATCGGTACACAACCAAACCAAAGCAGCTTATGGCGCACTTGCCGATTCGCTGGTCGCAAAAGACAGTCTGATACAGGCCAACGCGACTGAAATCAAACGACTGCTCGATACCGAATGGGAATATTATAAGATCAAGAAAAAACTTGAACGGCTGCAGGTCATCTCGCAGGGTTATGTCAGGCAGATGGATTCATTGTATTCGGTCAACCGCGAGCTCACTGAAGAAAACGAGCGGATTCGCGAAGAAGTGAATATCGAACGGAAGCGTAACATTCAACTCAACAAAGCACGCGAAGAGTTATCGGATAAAGTGGAACTCGTGGCTGTTTTCAAGACGTATAACGTAAAAGCAGTTGGGATGCGCCAAAAAGGCAGTTCTGAATCGGAGACAGATAAAGTGAAACGTGTTGAGAAAATCAAGATTTGCTTTACCCTTGCCGGAAACAATATCATTCCACCCGGGAAAAAGAACATTTACATCCGCATCGCACAACCCGATCGTAAAATCCTTTCGAAAGGCCGCGGAGACGAGTATTCCTTCCTTTATAAAGGTGAACGGCTTCAGTACTCCATTCTTGAAACGATTGATTACCGCAATGCTGACCAGGAAATTTGTGTGTACTGGGACAAACGTGATACACAGGATCTGCAGGAAGGCATCTACAATGTTGATATTTACGAGGGTGATGCTGTTATCGGTATGGTGAGCATGACCTTGCGGAAATAGAATTACTTCAACTGCATGACCTCATTTAGAGGATGAAATAATATTACGTGTAATCAGATATTGACAGTTCCGTTTCGGGAACCACCTATCACTTAACCGTTTGTCTTATTCCTGTTTTCGAGAAAACACCTTCGGCAAAGTGGTTCGTAACTTTCTGTTTCGCCAAGCATCACCAGTTTTACCCCGGCAATTTTACGATGAGAATAATGTGCCAGACTTCCACATTCCATGCAGATGGCATGAACCTTGGTAACATATTCGGCAACAGCCATCAATTTCGGAATCGGACCAAAGGGATTGCCCTGAAAATCCATATCAAGTCCAGCCACAATCACACGGCAACCGGCATCGGCCAGCTGATTGCAAACCGCACTGAGTTCCTCATCAAAAAACTGGGCTTCATCAATACCCACCACATCAACCTGTGAGGCATAAAATAAAATTTCTGAGGCATTCTGTACCGGTATTGAATGTACTGAATTGGCATCGTGCGATACTACATTTGCCTCACTGTAGCGGGTGTCAATCTGGGGTTTAAATATCTCAACACGCTGTTTGGCAATGCGGGCACGGTTCAATCGGCGAATCAGTTCTTCGGTTTTACCTGAGAACATCGATCCGCAAACTACCTCAATCCACCCGGTACGTTGTCTGCTATTTGAATCTTTTTCGAGAAACATTGATGAAGCTATTGGGTTCTTAGTAATTTTATACGCTAATTCAGGCAAAAATACGTTATTATTGGCAGTTAAAGCACAGCAATAAGGATGGAACAAAACATTTTACTTACGAAGATCCGCGACCAGATCAATATGCTTCAGTTGCAGATTGAAAGCATCGCGGCACAGCCAGATTTTATTTATCGTATTGATATTGAATCTCTTAAACGAAACGTTATTGCCCTATATGACCAATTACATTTGTTAAAACCTGTTGGAACAACCTATCAGGATCATAGTAAGGAAGCATATATTACACCTGAAATCAAGGAAACTGTCACACACGTTGTGCCCATTACTGTTGTATCACAGGAAGTTGATAAACCAGAAAATTACTTCGTCGAACCCCATGAGCCTGTTTCTTATAGCAGGGAGACCGAAGAAGAAGAATTCCGTCCTGAACCGGATGTACCCTTCTCATTTCAAGAGGAACCAGAGATAGAAAATATTGAAGATGATGTGTTTGAAGACCATCAGATGCATAATGATTTTGATTTTCAACCACCTGCAAAGGAAAAAACCGGTGAAAATTTCCATCAGCCGGTTTTTGGCAATACACTGAATCTTTTTGAGGAGACTGCGCCAGCTTCTTTGGGCGAAGCCCTTGCCAGAGCGGACGATATGAGTATCGCCGGACGTATTCAGCGAAAGAAAATTGATGACCTGCGCGCCGCCATCGGCATCAATGAAAAGTTTTTGTTTATCAACGAATTGTTTGGTGGTAACCTCAACCAATACAATAACGCGATCAGTGAACTGAATAACTTCAAGAGTCTTTCGGGTGTGCGTACCTATCTGATCGAACTTGGAGTGCAATACCAATGGCAACCTCACTCCGAAGCCCTTAACAAACTGAACGATCTGATCGATCGCAAATTCTGAAATTTATGCTATTAAAAAGATTTTTTGTCCCAGTATTGATATTCCTTTGCTTATTATCGAGTCAGAAATCAAAATCGCAGGATATTGACTATGTCAGATCAATCGTAAAAAAACTCTCTTCCGCGCAGTTTCATGGCAGAGGTTATGTAAATGACGGCGATACCAAAGCAGCCCGTTTCCTTTCGAAAGAAATGAAAAAAGCCGGTCTGCAGGCATTCACACCCGACTATTACCAGCCGTATTCATTTGCCATCAATACCTTTCCTTCCGGCATGATCGTAAAACTGGATGACAAGAAGATGAAGCCGGGCAAGGATTTTGTTATTCATCCTGCTGCCCAGACTATCCGTAAAAGCTATCCGCTTGTCTGGCTGGATGACACAATAACAACCCTTTCGTCTGTTTACAGCATGGTGGACACCAATTCGCTGAAAGGCAAGATGCTGGTTGTGCCTGAGGGTGTGAAGAATGCCTACAGAAATGGCATCCCCGGTGTTGAATCACTGGTTCAGCGGGTCAGCGGCTCTATATGGTGGCATGTGTCAGGCGGAAGAAAAACTTCAGGAAAGCTTGTTCTGAAGATGCGTGATACCATGCTCACACGCGCAAACCAGACCATCGAAATTGATATTGAGAATAAATTTATCGAAAAACATGATGCCCTCAATCTGGTTGGTTTCGTGAAAGGAAGTGCAGAACCCGACAGTTTTTTTGTGTTCGTGGCACATTATGATCATCTCGGACAGATGGGGAAAAAGACAGTTTTTCCTGGCGCGAGTGATAATGCGAGTGGTACAGCCACCGTTCTTGATCTGGCTCGTTATTATGCGCTTCATCCTGAAAAAGCGCATTATACCATGGTGTTTATCCTCGTTTCGGGCGAAGAGGCTGGATTACTCGGATCGACCTATTTCGCCGAAAATCCACTTTTCCCGCTTGATAAAACGAAGTTTGTCATCAACCTTGATATGGTAGGAACAGGCAGCGAAGGTCTTTCGGTGGTGAATGCCCTGCAGTTTCCGCGGGCTGCCGCTCTGATCGACAGCATCAACACTGAAAAGCATTATTTTGCGGATGTAAGAAAGGGAGGTGAATCGTGCAACTCTGACCATTGTCCGTTTTACAAGAAAGGGGTTCCTGCATTTTTTCTGTTCACCAGAGGAAGTGAAAACCAGGAGTACCATACCATCACCGACACCTACGACAAACTGCCGTTTACTGCATACCCGCAACTCTTTGGTATTCTCACCGATTTTGCCGGTCATCTGCGCCACGAACCAAACTACCGCAAAAACTAATGGAACTGTTCCTGATTATCCTGGCCGTGCTGATTGTAGTCATATCCACCATATTGTCCTTCTATACCTCCATCAATTCGGGTGCCTCAAAATTCGAGAAATGGATTGAAAAAAAGGAAAAAGAAGAAACCAAATAGAAAGAATCATGTCGAAACTATACCTTGTTCCAACGCCAATCGGCAATCTCGAAGATATCACACTCCGTGCCATCCGCATTCTGAAAGAGGAGGTTGATCTCGTTCTGGCTGAGGACACCCGTAAAACGGGGATGTTACTCAAGCATTACGGCATCAGCAAACCACTCGCTCCATTTCATCAGCACAACGAGCACCAGCAACTTGAGCGGATTGTAAAACGTATTGAAACCGGCGAAAAGATGGCGCTTGTCACCGATGCCGGCACACCTGCCATTTCTGACCCGGGCTTTCTGCTGGTCCGTGCCTGTATTGAAAAACAAATTGATGTGGAGTGTCTTCCCGGTGCCACAGCCTTCGTCCCCGCGCTGGTCAACTCCGGACTGCCAGCCGACCGTTTTGTTTTTGAAGGTTTTCTTCCGCATAAAAAAGGACGACAGACCCGAATACAGTCGCTGGTAAGCCAGCCCTATTCAATCATTCTTTACGAATCGCCGCATCGTTTCTGAAAACCCTGCAGCAGCTTTCGGATGCGATGGGGACTGAACGCCGGGCTTCCATCTCGCGTGAACTGACAAAACTCTTTGAAGAAACAAACCGAGGTACTCTGGCCGAACTGATAGCCTATTATTCAGCCAAAGAAATCAAAGGGGAGATAGTGATTGTGATTGAAGGAAGCGATTCACGAAAAGAAGCAAGCGAAGAATAGCGTTTTTCCA